>NZ_JBFBDY010000058.1:0-23883 GCF_040683475.1 Kitasatospora sp. NPDC093558
GCGCCTCGCCGCGCCTCCGCGCTGGGCGGCCTCCGTGCTGCGGGCCGGGGGCCGGTGACGGTCGTGAACTGCGGCCATCCGCACCCACTGCTGCGCCGCGCGGGCCTGGTGAGCGAGGTGGAGCCGGAGGTGCCGGCGCCGCCGCTGGGGCTGCTCGGGCTGACCGGCGGCGGCTATCCGGTAGGGCACTTCGAGCCGCGGCCGGGCGACCTGCTGCTCCTGTACACCGACGGCGTCTCGGAGGCCCGGAACGCCGACGGGGTGTTCTACCCGCTGGCGGAGCGGCTGCCCGCCGTGCACGCGGGGAACCCGGCGGACCTGCTGGACGGCGTGCTGGCGGACGTCGACGACTGGGTCGGCCCGACCGGCCTGGCGGACGACGCGGCGCTGCTCGCGATCCGCTGGGAGCAGCGCGCGGAGCGCTGACCTGGCCTTTCACCGCGCCGGGCGCGATTGTCAGTGCCGTGTGCAAGGCTCTGATCGTGGTCGGCGGGGTGTCGGCTGCGGAGGCGTTCGTCGAGGGGAGAGGGCCATGGGGCACAGGGCGAGCGGGGCGTTCGAGCTGACCGCCTTCGAGCCGGGGGAGACGGAGGAGCGGGCGGGTGCGGCGTTCGGCCGGATCCGGATCGCCAAGACGTTCACGGGCGGGATCACCGGCATGAGCGAGGTGCGGATGACGTCCGTCGGGGACGCCGCGGGCGCTCCGGCGTCGTACGTCGCGGTGGAGCACGTGACGGGTGAGCTGGACGGGCGGAAGGGCTCGTTCGTGCTCCAGCACGCCGCCTGGGACACCACCGGCGTGACGATACGCGTCGTCCCCGGCACCGGCTCGGGCGAGTTGGCCGGGCTCACCGGGGAGTTCCACCTGACCGTCGGCGAGGACGGCTCGCACACCTACGTCCTGGAGTACGAGCTGGGCTGACGTCGCCGTCCCCCGGTCGGCTGCGCGCCGCGCGCCCCGGGCGGCCGGGCACACTGCCACGATGATGCGATCAGTGCACGATCGACATCGGAGGGTGGTCCATGCCCGGTCGGGTGGACGGCACAGCGGTGGACGGCACGGCGGTGGACGGCCGGGTGGTGGACGAGGCGGAAGCCGGCGGCACCGTCGACGGGGTGGTCGCCCGGCTGCGGGCGTTCGGGGCGGGGCTGGCGCCGGACGACGGGGTGGCGGTGTTCAACCGGGCCTACCTCACCGTCACGGAGGCCGTCCGGGAGCGGCTCGGCGGTCCGTACTTCGCCGATCCGGCGGCGGTGGCCGAGCTGGACGTGCTGTTCGCGGGGCGGTACCTGCTCGCGGTGGCGGCCGACGCCGCCGGGCGGGAGCCGCCCGCCTGCTGGCGGCCGCTGTTCGAGCTGCGCGCCCACGCCGGGGTGCACCCGCTGCAGTTCGCGCTGGCCGGGATGAACGCGCACATCCAGCACGACCTCCCGCTGGCCGTCCTCGACACCTGCGGGCGGCTCGGCTGCGAGCCGGAGGACGTCGAGGACGACTACCACCGGGTCAACGGGGTGCTGGCCGAGGTGGAGGCCGCCGTCCGGGAGCAGCTGCTGGGCGCGCACGGGCTGCCGGAGCCGGCCGCGCCGCTCGCGCACCTGCTGGGTGCCTGGTCGGTGGACGCCGCCCGCGAGGCGGCCTGGTCGGCGGTGCGGGCGCTGTGGGAGCTGCGCCGGGTGCCGTGCGCCGTGCACGCCTTCGCCGCCGCGCTGGACGGGTCGGTCGGGCTGCTCGGCCGCGCGCTCCTGCTGCCGCTCGGGCTCCACCACGGCGTCCACCACGGCGTCCACAGCGGCCTCCACCACGACGTCCATCAGGACCTCCACCGCGACCTCCACGCCGACGCGGCGGCGGGAACGGCCGCCGGCCGGCTCCCCGAAGCGAGGAACCGGCCGGTCGGCGGAAGCGCCGACGAAAGCGGCACCGGTACGGGCGGGGGCGCCGCCCGGCCGGGTCAGGCCCAGCTGGAGTGCAGCGGCTTGCCCTCGGCGTAGCCGGCCGCGCTCTGGACGCCGATGATCGCCTTCTCGTGGAACTCCTCCAGCGTGTTGGCGCCCGCGTAGGTGCAGGAGCTGCGCACGCCGGCCACGATCGAGTCGATCAGGTCCTCGACGCCCGGGCGGGTCGGGTCGAGGAACATCCGGGAGTGCGAGATGCCCTCCTCGAACAGCGCCTTGCGGGCTCGGTCGTAGGTGGAGTCCTGGGCGGTGCGGTTGCTCACGGCGCGGGCCGAGGCCATGCCGAAGCTCTCCTTGTACTGGCGGCCGTCGGCGGCGGTCTGGAGGTCGCCCGGGGACTCGAAGGTGCCGGCGAACCAGGAGCCGATCATCACGTTGGAGGCGCCGGCGGCCAGCGCCATGGCGACGTCGCGCGGGTGACGGACACCGCCGTCGGCCCACACGTGCTTGCCGAGCCGGCGCGCCTCGGCGGCGCACTCCAGGACGGCGGAGAACTGCGGACGGCCGACGCCGGTCATCATGCGGGTGGTGCACATGGCGCCCGGGCCGACACCGACCTTGAGGATGTCGGCGCCCGCCTCGACGAGGTCGCGGACACCGGCGGCGGAGACGACGTTGCCGGCCACGATCGGGATCTGCGGGTCCAGGCCGCGCACGGCGCGCAGCGCGCTGATCATGCTCTCCTGGTGGCCGTGCGCGGTGTCGACGACCAGCACGTCGGCGCCGGCCTCGATGAGGGCCTTGGCCTTGCCGGCGACGTCGCCGTTGATGCCGACGGTGGCGGCGATGCGCAGCTTGCCGGCGGCGTCGACGGCCGGGGTGTACAGGGTGGCGCGCAGCGCGCCCTTGCGGGTGAGGATGCCGATCAGGCGGCCCTCGCCGTCGACGACCGGGGCGAGCTTGCGGTGGGCCTCGGAGAGCTTCTCGAAGGCGGCGCGCGGGTCGACGTCCTCGTCGAGGAGCAGAAGGTCGCGGGACATGATGTCGGCGAGGCTGGTGAAGCGGTCGACGCCCTGGCAGTCGGAGTCGGTGACGACGCCGACCGGCTTGCCGTCCTCGACGACCACGAGGGCGCCGTGCGCGCGCTTGGGCAGCAGCGACAGGGCCTCGGCGACGGTGGCGCCGGGGGCGAGGGTGATCGGGGTGTCGAACACCAGGTGGCGCTGCTTGACCCAGGCGATCACCTCGGCGATGACCTCGGTGGGGATGTCCTGGGGGATGGCGACCAGGCCGCCGCGGCGGGCGACGGTCTCGGCCATCCGGCGGCCCGCGATGGCGGTCATGTTGGCGACGACGAGCGGGATCGTGGTGCCGGTGCCGTCGTTCGAGGAGAGGTCGACTGCCTGCCGGGAGCCCACGGCGGAACGGCTGGGGACCATGAAGACGTCGTCGTACGTCAGGTCGTACGAGGGCTTGAGGTCGTTCAGGAAGCGCATGAATGGGGCTCTCTGGCTGGGAGAAGTTACACCTCGGGTGCGGTTGCGGCGATGCCGCCGGGGCGCACTCGGGCGCCCGGCACCCAACATTCGATTCTCCGCGACGGTCGGGACAAAAGCCAGTTCGGGGACGATTGCTGGCGCTGTACACAAATCAAGATCAATGCTTCGCGCGTAGACTTGGATGATCATCCAAACGATCGACTTTTCGCTCCGGCCGGGGCGACTCCCGTAGCATTCACGCGGTAACGGCGAGGCGAAACGGGAAAGCGGCAGCGGGCGTGGGCATCGATCAGCAGGAAGCGGCACAGCACCTCGAAGAGGGCCGGGTCGAAGGCGTCGAGGGCACCGAGGAGGAGATCGACTACGGTCCCGGCCTCGACCCCGAGCGCCTGAGGCTCTGCCTGGAGGTGATCGCCGAGCTGGACGAGCTGCACGTCGACCACCCGGACGCGATCACCGTCCGCCAGGCCGTGGGCGGCATATTCCGCACGCTCAAGCAGCGCCGCCGCCAGGAGACCCGGGCCCGCAAGACCGCCAACGACCGCGCGGTCACCGCCCGCACCGCCACTGGTGCGCCCACCCGGATCGACGACGAGACGGCCGGCGCGTTCGGCCTCACCACCGTCACCACGACCGAGATCGCCGGCATCCTGGAGCGGCCCCGCTCCTGCTACACCTGCAAGAAGCGCTACGTCGAGGTCGACGCCTTCTACCACAACCTGTGCCAGTCCTGCGCGACGCTCAACCGGGCCCGCCGGGACGCCCGCGCCGACCTCACCGGCAAGCGCGCGCTGCTCACCGGCGGCCGGGCCAAGATCGGCATGTACATCGCGCTGATGCTGCTGCGCGACGGCGCCCACACCACGATCACCACCCGCTTCCCCAACGACGCGATCCGCCGCTTCAAGGCGATGCCGGACAGCGACCGGTGGATCCACCGCCTCAAGATCGTCGGGATCGACCTGCGCGACCCGGCCCAGGTCATGGCGCTGGCCGACGAGGTCGCCGCCGACGGCCCGCTGGACATCCTGATCAACAACGCCGCGCAGACCGTCCGCCGCCCGCCGGAGTCCTACCGCGAGCTGGTCGCCTCCGAGTCCGCGCCGCTGCCGGCCGGCGAGCTCCCGCAGTCCACCACGATCGGCCGCTTCGGCAGCGGCAGCGTCGACCTGCCCGCGCTCCCCCACCAGGCGGGCGGCACCGAGCAGCGGATGGCCGCCGAGGACGTCACCTCGCTCGCGCTCGTCACCGGCTCGGCGACGCCCGCCCGGATCGAGGCCGGCACGGCGATCGACGCCGGCGGCCTGGTGCCCGACCTCGCCGACACCAACAGCTGGGTGCAGACCGTCTCGGAGGTCGGCCCGATGGAGCTGCTGGAGGTGCAGCTCTGCAACTCCACCGCGCCGTTCATCCTGATCAGCCGCCTGCGCCCGGCGATGGCCGCGTCCGCGTCCCGCCGCAAGTACGTGGTGAACGTGTCCGCGATGGAGGGCGTCTTCGCCCGCGGCTACAAGGGCGCCGGCCACCCGCACACCAACATGGCGAAGGCCGCGCTCAACATGCTCACCCGCACGAGCGCGCAGGAGATGTTCGAGAGCGACGGCATCCTGATGACCGCCGTCGACACCGGCTGGATCACCGACGAGCGCCCGCACCCGGACAAGATGCGGCTGGCGGACGAGGGCTTCCACGCCCCGCTCGACCTGGTCGACGGCGCGGCCCGGGTCTACGACCCGATCGTGCGCGGCGAGCAGGGCGAGGACCTGTACGGCTGCTTCCTCAAGGACTACGAGCGCAGCAACTGGTAACCACCTGAAGGAGACCGCGAGTTGACCTCCGCTTCAACCACACCGGCGGCACCCGCCGCACCGGTCGCGCCGATGCTCGGCGCCGGCGTCATCGTGCCCACCGGGGACGGCCGGGTACTGATCGGCCGCCGCACGACCGCCGGCGAGCCGCCCACCTGGAGCCTGCCGGGCGGGAAGGTGGAGGCGCCGGGCGAGTCCTTCGAGCAAGCGGCGGCGCGCGAACTCGCCGAGGAGACCGGCATCGTGCTGCCGGCCGACGCGATGCGGGTGCTGGCCGTGCTGCTCGACCACGAGCTCGGCCGGCCCCGGCTGACCGCCGCCGTGCTCGCGCCGCCGAGCGTCGCCGAGGCGCTGGTCACCGAGCCGCACGCGTGCGCGGGCTGGGAGCGCTTCCCGGTGGACGCCCTGCCGGAGCCGATGTTCTACCCGTCCTCGCTCGTGCTCGACGCGTGGCTGCCGGGCCGGGACGGGGTGCGCCGGCCCGGGACGCACGCCTACCGCGTGGGCTGAACCCGGACGCGCCGGTGTCCCGGGGCTCCCCTGCTGCCCCGGGACGACGACCGGCGGGGACGACGGCCCGCCGGGACAACGACCGGCGACGTCTGGCCGGGACACCGACCGGCCAGGACAACGGCCCGCCAGGACACCGACCGGCCAGGAGACCGACCGGCCGGCCGTCAGCCGTTGCGCGCCGCCTCCGGCCCGGTGATCCGCCTCAGCAGCGGCAGCGTCGAGGCGATGATGCCGAGCGAGGCGAGCAGGCCGAAGCCCGTCAGCCCGTAGTAGAGCGCGCCCGGCGACACCAGGTCGTACTCCATCTGCGACTTGAGGAACATCGCCGCCGCCGCGAAGCCCGTCCCGATCGAGATCGCCGCGACCACGAGCAGCGGCAGCGCGCTCTCCAGGCCGATCACCCGTTGCAGCAGGCGCAGCGGCGCCCCCGTCAGCCGCAGGATCGCGAACGGCCGTCTGCGGTCGGAGAGTCCGGCGACCACGCTCACCGCGAGGCTGCACCCGGCGATCGGCAGGGTGGTCAGCAGCACGACGTTCGCGAGCTGGCGCCAGCCCTGGAGCTGCTTCTGCGACGCCGTGCCCCAGTCGCCGGCCATCCGCGCCTCGTACGTCGGATAGGCCACGGTGAAGAGCGTCCGCAGCTGTTCCATGGCCGCCGACGAACCGTCGGTGGTCGTGTAGATCATCCGCACCGGCAGCGCGGCGGCCTCCTGCGCGGAGACCGGGGCGGCCGGCCACTCCCGGGAGCTCGCCTCCCGCAGGTCGACGAACTGCCAGAGCGGGACCAGCGCAACGGCCGCGCCCGGCGCGCAGTGGCCGACCACCGGGGTCTGCGCCAGCTCCGAGCAGAGCACCAGCGCGGGCGCGGGCATGGGGTCGGGTCCGTGGTACTCCCGGCCGAAGCCGGCCGGGTTGTCGTGCGCCAGCGCCAGGCCGCGGAAGCCGGGCACGGCCCGGGCGGAGGCGAGGACGGAGTCGGGCACGGTGCCCATCGGGTCCGAGCGGAACAGGTCGGACGGGGTGTGGACGACGGCCTTGCGCACCTCCGGATCGCCGCTCAGCGCACCGCGGTTGGCGTTGATCGTGCCGATGATGCTCACCGTCGAGGTGACCACGAACAGCGCCAGCACCAGGCCCGCCACCGAGCGGAACCCGGCCTTCGGGTCGTCCGCGAGGCGGCGTACGGCGATGAGCGCGGCCGGACGGCTGGTCCGCCGGGCCACGGCCCGGGCGGCCACCATCGTCAGCCACGGGCCGGCGATCACGAGGCCGAGCATCACCAGCAGGAAGCCGGTCAGGTAGGCCGCCGACTGGCCGTTGGTGGTCGCCGGGCGGTGGTCCACGAAGTAGCCGAGCTCGCCGAGCCCCGCCAGCAGCGGGACCATCCGCCAGGCGCCCGGCGGCTTCGGCGTCACCCGGCGCGAGACGCCGAGCGGCGAGATCGTGACCCGCCGCAGCGCGAACCGCGCGGCGAGCGCCGCCGCGACGGGCACACCCACCACGGCGCCGAGCGCCTGCACCGCGGTCAGGGTCAGATCGGACGGGAAGAACCGGCTCCCGGTGAACGGCACGGTGGCCACCACAGGGCGCAGCGCGGCGAAGAGCCCGAAGCCGAGCACCGTCCCGGCCACCGACGCCACCGTGGACTCGACCGCCGAGACGACCGAGACCTGCCGGGGTGTCGCACCCACCAGCCGCATCGCGGCGAAGCGCTGCTCACGGGTGGCGGCGGACAGCCGGGTCGCGGTGCCGATGAAGATCAGGACGGGGAAGATCAGCGCGCCGGCCACCACGGTGAGGATGAGCGTCATCGCGTCGCCGCGCTCGCCGTGGCCGTAGCAGTCGTTGTCGCACTCGGCGGGCAGGGCGGTCGCGATCGTCGTGATCTGCCGGGCGTGCGGCCCGGCCCTGACCTCGTCGGCCGTGCGGCCGATGACCACCGACAGGCTGTCCGGGGAGGGCAGCGCGGCGTCGCCGAGGGTGCCGGCGAGACGGCCGGGGAAGCGGTCGCCCAGTTGGACGGCCGGGACGTCGCGCAGCAGCTTCTCCAGCGCGGGCGAGGCGTAGTACTCGCCGGGGGCCGGCAGCCTGGTCAGGCCCGGCGGGACGGGCGAGGTGGGCCCGGTCGGGGCGACCTCGACCTCGAAGAGCTCCTTGCCGTCGTAGAAGTCGCCGTGCGCGTACCACCAGAGCGGGTCGACGGCGGCCGGCGCCTCGGTGCGGCCCTTGGTGCCCGAATTCATCCACAGCTGGCGCTCGTTGGCCCGGCCGATCGCGTTGACGCTCGCGAACGTGGAGAGCAGCAGGCCGACGCCGATCGCGACGGCCGCCGCGATCATCGCCAGCCGGGCCAGCGCCTCCCGGCCGCCGCTGACGGCCAGGCGGAGCGAGAAGGCGATCACGGCGCCACCGGTCCCGCCACCGGTCCGGCCGCCTGCCCCGCCACCGGCGCCGCCGCGAGCACCCGGGCCCGGCCGTCGCGGACGATCGCCTCGCGGTCGGCGTAGGCGGCGACCCGGGGCTCGTGGGTGACCAGGACGACGGTCGTGCCCTGTTCGCGGGCCGAGGCGACCATCAGGTCCATCACCTGCTCGCCGGTCAGCGAGTCCAGGGCACCGGTCGGCTCGTCCGCGAACAGCACCTGCGGGCGGGCCACCAGGCCGCGGGCGAGCGCGACGCGCTGCGCCTGACCGCCCGACAGCTCGCCGGAGCGGCGCTTCTCCATGCCGTCCAGGCCGAGCCGGGCGAACCACGGCCGGGCGTCGGCCAGCGCGGCGGCACGGCGCACGCCGTTCAGCAGCAGCGGCAGGGCGACGTTCTCCTCGGCCGTCAACTCCGGTACCAGCTGGCCGAACTGGAACACGAAGCCGAAACGGTCCCGGCGCAGGGCGCTGCGCTCGGCCTCGGGCATGGTGTCGATCCGCCGCCCGTCGAAGTGCACTTCGCCCGAGTCGGGCACCAGGATGCCGGCCAGGCAGTGCAGTAACGTCGATTTGCCCGAGCCGCTCGGGCCCATGATGGCGAGCACCTCGCCGGCCGCGACCGACAGGTCGGCCCCGCGCAGCGCCGGGGTCTCCCCGAAGGACAGTGCTATGCCGCGGGCCTCGATCACTGGGGTCATCGCTTCACCTCCGCGGCGAGCGCGTCCAGGCGGGCGGCGGTGAGGTCGATCCAGCGCAGGTCCGCCTCCAGGTGGAACAGGCCGTGGTCGGCGAGCAGGGCGTCCACCAGCGGGCCGGTGCGGCGCAGGTCGGTGAGCTCGCGCATCCGGCGCAGGTGGGCGGCGCGCTGGGTGTCCAGGTAGTCCTGGGCGTCGCGGCCGAGCATCAGGGCGAGCACGACCTTGGTGAACAGCGTGCTCTGCAGGTTGGGTTCGGGCGCGACGGGCTCGGTGAGCCAGGTCTCGAACTCGGTCGCGCCGGTCTCGGTGATCACGTAGCGCTTGCGCTCGGGGCCGTCGCCGGGCTCCGCCTCACCGGCGACCACCTTGCCGTCGCGGGCGAGGCGGCCCAGCGTCGCGTAGACCTGGCCGTACGGGAGGGGTTTGCCACGGCCGAAGAGGGCGTCGTAGTCGCGCTTGAGGTCGTAGCCGTGGCTCGGCTCCCGTTCCAGGAGCCCGAGCAGGGTCAAGGGAACACTCATGGGGAGGACCATACCCCACGCGTATACTCCGAGTGTATATCTGGCGAGAATAACCCGCTGACCTGGCACGACGTCAGATCCCTGGAGACGGCGGGCAGGAGACGGGCCGCCGCATTCGTGCGACCCCGCACGGCTCTTGTGCACGAGTGGGCATCGGGTAGACATTGGGTAACGGAACGCGGCTCACCACCGCACATTCCCAACACTTCTGAGGAGCCCTCATCGTGTCCAGCAGCCCCAGCCCGGCCCACCCCGCGGCGCTCCCGCGGCGAATCGGCCGCCAGCTGCGACGGGCCCTCGGCGGACGGCGCGAACCGCTCGCCCGGTCCGTGGACCGCGCCCGGGCCCGCGCCTGGGCACTCGCCGCCCTCGGGCTGCTGCTCGCCCTCGCCCTCGCCACCGCCGGCGCGCTGGCCGGCTACCGCTCCGACGCACCCCGGGCCGCCGCCGAGCGCGGCCGGCTCCACCAGGTCGACGCCGTCGTCCTCGCCGTACCCCAACACGGCGGCAGCGGCAGCAAGTTCAGCGGCGGGTACGAGAGCCGCATCGAGGCCGAGGCCAGGTGGACGTACCCCGAGGGGCAGCCGCACACCGGCACCGTCCAGGCGCCCCAGACGGCCACCGCCGGCACGACCGTCTCCATCTGGGTAGGTCCCGACGGCGCCGTCTCCGTTCCCCCGCTCGACCGCACCGCCATCGCCGTCTCCGCCGCCTGCATCGGCGCCGGCACACTGCTCGCCCTCGTCGCGCTGGTCGTGCTCGCGCTCCGGCTGCGGCTGCGGGCGCTCGAACGGCGGTCCGACGAGTCCTGGACACGCGCCTGGGCCCGGCTCGAACCCCTCTGGAGCGGGCGCGCGGGCCACCGGCAAGACGACTGAAACCGGCGGCCCGCGGATCCGCGTCTCCCCCGGCAGCCAACCGCAATCGGGGGACCGCACATGAACAACCGTCGCACCGCCCTGGCCGCCGCGCTCGCGCTCGGCCTGGCCGTACTCGTCACCGGCTGCGGGCCGGACGACCCCGACCCCGCGCCCGCGGCGGCCTCCCCGGCCCCCACCACGGCCGCCACCGCGACACCCACGCCCACCCCCACGGCGAGCGCCGCACCCACCACACCCGCGCCGACCGCCTCGGCGGCGCTCAAGCCCTGCCACCCGGACCCGGCCCGGCCGGAGTTCGCCAAGTTCAACTCCGCGACCACGGCGGGCGGGGTGACCAAGGTCAACGTGACCCCGGTGAGCTGCGGCTACAAGCCGGAGAACGAGGAGTCCGTCGAGTACACGCCCACCGGCGACGCCGCGAGCTACCCGCTGGCGAAGAACGCGGTGGTGCAGGTGGTCGAGTTCAGCGGCAAGGGCACCAAGGAGCGCACCATCACGCCGGCCGAGCTGGCGACGTACAAGTTGGCGAGCACGCCGTACTTCGCGATCCACCGGAACGAGCAGGGGAAGGTGACGGCGATGAAGGAGATCTACCACCCGTAGCGGCCGATGCAGGAGTTCTGCCAACCGCAGTGGCCGATGAAGGAGTTCTACCACCCGTAGTTGGCCGCCCCAGCCGTTACGGCCGGGCCGCCCAGGCCGGGGTGGTGCGGGCGGGTCGGTGGAGGACGGCCGCCACCGCGATCAGCAGGGCTGCGGCCAGGGCCAGTGCGGTCGGGACGTTCGCGTGGAGGACGAGCAGGGCGCCCAGCAGGGCTCCGGCGAGCATCCAGACGGCGGAGGCCAGCCGCCGGGGGCCGGAGCGGTCGGCGGCCAGCGCCGTGATCGTCATGGTCAGCACCGTCGTCGTCAGGTCGGGCACCTTGAGCGAGCGGACCACCGCGTTCTGGCCGCCCATCGCCAGGGCCAGTAGCCCGATCAGCGGGTAGCGGACGGGGTCGGCGGTGTGCCCGGCCGTCGCCGCCAGGACGGTGCTCGCGACCACGAGCG
Organism: Kitasatospora sp. NPDC093558; assembly: GCF_040683475.1. Taxonomy (NCBI): domain Bacteria; kingdom Bacillati; phylum Actinomycetota; class Actinomycetes; order Kitasatosporales; family Streptomycetaceae; genus Kitasatospora; species Kitasatospora sp. NPDC093558. The sequence goes on from NZ_JBFBDY010000058.1 coordinate 11,290, forward strand.
CCGCCTGGGCCACGACCGCCGCCCGCAGCAGCCGTCCCCGGTGCTCGGGCAGGTGCTCGGCGAGGTGCCCGCCGGCCAGGGCGCCGACGAGGAAGGCGGCGAGGGCGGCCAGCGAGGCGGTGGCGGAGAGGTTGGCGGCGCCGGCCAGGGCGAAGCCGAGGAAGACGACGTTGCCGGTCATGTTGGCGACGAAGACGTGCCCGAGCGCGAGGTAGCTGACCGCGTCGACCACGCCGGTGACGAGGGTGAGCACCAGCAGCAGCAGCACCAGCGGCCCGTGCCTGGGGTCGGGTGTGAGCATCGGGCCTCCCGGTGGTGCGCGTGGTGACGGCCCTTCCGTTCTACCCCCTCACGCGAGCGCCGGGGCGCCGGGGTCCTCGGATTCGTCCTCGACGTGCCAGTGGAGGTCGCGGATGCCGGGTTCGAGGGAGAGCCGGGTGACGACCTGCTCCAGCGCGGGCGCGACCTGGCCGGTGATGGCGACGGTCGCACGCAGGCTGGTGGCCTCGCCGTGGTCGCCGCGGCGGGCGCGCAGCCCGGTGGGGGTGAGCCCGGACGCGGCGAGGGACTGGAGCAGCAGGGCGCGGACGTGCGTCTCGGACTTGCGGTCGCACTCCAGGTGGACGGTGGCGCGGCTGGTGGAGTCCGGGTCGCTGCCGGACTGCGGGGCGCGGTCGAGGAGCCGGCCGGCCGGGCGCAGCACGAGGTGGACGGCGAGCACGGCGAGCGTGCCGAGGACGGCGAGTTCGAGCTTGCCGGAAGCGGCGAGCACCCCGACGGCGGCCGAACACCACAGTGTGGCGGCGGTGTTGAGGCCGCGGACGCCGGCGCCGTCGCGCAGGATGACGCCACCGCCGAGGAAGCCGATGCCGGAGACGACGTAGGAGGCGACCCGCGTGGGGCTGCCGGCGTCGCCGACGGCCTCGCTGTAGAGGACGAACAGGGTGGCGCCGGCGGCGACCAGGGCGTTGGTGCGCAGGCCGGCCATCCGGGCGCGCCACTGGCGCTCGATGCCGATCAGGGCGCCGCAGGCGACGCCGGTGGCCAGCCGGACCAGGAACTCGACGGTGGTCAGGGTGTGCACGGCGGCACCTCCTCCACGGGGGAAGACGGGTGTCTGCGGACAGACACTTCGGGGACAAGGAGACAAGCAGACGCTATGGGAGAAAAGTGAACGGACGGGTGGTGGGCGCGCTGCCCACCACCCGTCCGTCGGGGTGTCGCCGGGTGGCTCAGTGGCCGAGAGCGGTCTGCACCACCTTGAAGATGACCATGATCATCGCGATCAGCAGGTAGGTGCGCAGGGCGCCCATGCCGATCTTGCGGGCGGTGGACATGACCGGGCGCTCCAGGGTCTCCAGCGGGGGCATCCGCCAGTTCTCGCGCCCGGTGCGGTCGATCGGGTCCTCCTTGGTGCCCAGGCGGCCGGCGGTGAAGGAGTACCCGGTGACGAGCACCCCGACGACGCCACAGCCCGCCATGATCCACAGGATCGCGTTCGAGCTGATGTCCGGCCACACCACGGAGGCGGTCAGGATGAGCGAGAGGGTGACCAGGATGCCGACCACCGCGGCGGTGAACGCGTTGGTCTTCGGGCCGTTGACCCACGGGCCGAGGACGGCCTTGTCGTTGCAGAGCAGCAGCAGGAAGACGGTCGCGGAGGGCAGCAGGACACCGGCGAGCACCTGGACGAACTGGGTCATCAGACCCTGGGCGTAGGCGGTCGACAGCAGCGTGATCACCGCGGCGACGACCACGACACCGGCGTAGATCGCGTAGAAGCCCTTGGCGCCCTTGACCCCGCGGTGCAGCGAGTGCTTGATGCCGAAGACGTCGCCGATGGCGTAGGCGGTGGACAGCGACACCGCGAAGGCGCCGATGATCGCGGCGTCCAGCAGGGCGATGGCGAACAGCACACCGGCGACCTCGCCGGCCTTGTCGGCGATGCCCTTGGCGACGCCGGCCGCGTCGGTGAACTGGCCGACCCCGTCGGTGCCGGCGAAGGCGGCGGCGGTGAAGCCCATCATGGCGGCGGCACCGACGATGACGATCACGATGCCGATCCACAGGTCGGCCTTCTCGTACTTCATGAACCGCGGGGTGATGCGCTTGTCGATGACGTACGACTGCTGGAAGAACAGCTGCCACGGGGCGACGGTGGTGCCGACGATGGAGATGATCACCAGCATCACGGCCGCGAGCTCGCCCGCGCCGCCCGGCATGCCCGGCACGACGAAGTCGTGGGCCATCTGCGAGGTCTTCGGGTGGACCATGAAGTAGATCGGCACCAGGAGCAGCGAGCCGACGCACAGCGTGACCGCGACCCGCTCGAAGCGCTGGAAGGAGCCGGTGAACGCCGAGGCGATGATCACCGCGGCGGCCAGCACGACCGCGAGCCACTTCGGCAGGCCGAGGTAGCTGGCGGCCTGCGTGACGCCGATGAACTCGGTGACCAGGGTCAGGGCGTTGAGGAGGAACAGGTCGATGACGCTGAACGCGCCCCAGAACTTGCCGAAGCGCTCCAGGATCAGTCTCGCGTGGCCTACGCCGGTGACAGCACCCAGGCGCAGCACCATCTCCTGGTTGACGTAGAGGACCGGGACGAGGAGGAGCAGGGTCCACAGCAGCTGGGTGCCGTAGTTCTGGCCCGCCTGGCCGTAGGTGGAGAACGCGCCCGCGTCGTTGTCGCCGACCATGACGATCAGGCCGGGGCCGACGATCGCCAGCAGGGTCTTCAGCTTCGCGGACAGGCCCTGACGCGGGGCGCTGTCGTCGAGCTTGATGGTGCCGAGCGCACCCTTGATGTCACCGACGTGGGCGTCGTCCAGCACCGCGCTGCGCGGGCCGGGAACCTTCGGGTCGAGCATGACGTTTGCCATGGTGAGTCCTCCCCGCCCCCTACCTTGAGGGAGCCGTCAGGGGGCACGCAGCAGTAATCCTCCCTGCGGACGCGCAGCACCGATCCACACGGGTGCACGAGCCGGCGTGGGGCCGGACCCGAGCGCCGTGCGGGCATGACGGTGCGTCAGGCGGCTTGCGTCAGGACGAAGTTGAGCGGCTTCATGTGGTGGAGCGGCTTCGGCGCAGGACGCAGCGCGTGGTGAGCGTTCGCAGGAAAGGTTGTTACCGCGTGCCGGAGGTGTACGAGAGCATGCGGGGGCAGGGGCAACTATGGCCCGGACTACTGCAGTCCATGTTTCTCGCCTCCTCCCGGCCGGGGGCGCACCGACTGTGCGCCGCGTCGCGACACGGCAAGGAGCGGACCGGTCCCATTGACGGACCGATACACCCCAACTCGTCAGAGCTTTGGCACTTCACGGCGTAATCCCCGGCCACAACGGGCGCTGTGGGGAAGCCACTTGGGATCAACCCTTAACTCGGGAAGATCTGTCCTGAACCTGGGCGTCTCTCGACGTCGTCGGGTCAGTGGCCTGTGTCCGTGAAGACGCCTCACCGAACGAGGTGCCTCTTCAAACCTCGAAAAGCATAGCCCCTCCGGGAAGGTCCCCGGACCGGTTTTCATCTCATCTTCGACACCTTTGTAGAACCTTGACCAAACGCCCGTGCGAGCCGCGGGCCGTCGACGGGAGCCGTACCATGGGCGCCGTTCCGGACGGGGACGGTGAGGAAGGGATACGGGCGGTGCTGCGCGGGTTCGGCGATCTTGAGGCCGAGATCATGGACCGGCTCTGGTCCTGGGGACGGCCGGCCACGGTGCGCGAGGTGGTCGACGACCTCCAGCGGCAACGGCCGGTCGCCTACACCACCGTGACCACGGTGGCCGACATCCTGCACACCAAGGGGTGGCTGCGCCGCGACAAGGTCGGCCGCGCCTGGGTCTACGAACCGACCTGCACCCGCGAGGCCTACACCGCCCGGCTCATGCACCAGGCGCTGGAGACCACCCCCGACCGCACCGGCGCCCTCCTGCACTTCGTCGACGCCATGAGCGGCGACGAGGCCTCCGCGCTGCTGGCCGCCCTGGAGCAGGTGAAGGCGCGGGACGACGAGCGGTGACCCTCGCGCTGCTCGGCCTCTACCTGGCCGCGGCCGGCCTCGCGCTGCCGCGCCGGCTCGCCGGCTCCGCCCGGCTCCAGGCGCGCCCGGTGGCGGGCGCCGCCCTGTGGCTGGCGCTGATGGCCTCCTTCGCCGTCGCCCTGCTGCTCGCCGCCCACCACGCCGTCGAGCCCTTCGCGCACGAGCCCGCCGGCCTGCTCGGGCTCGTCCCGCACGCCGAACCGGCCCCGCCGCTGGCCCCGCACACCCACGACTGGTGGCTGCTCGCCACCGGGGCCGCCGGGCTCGGCGCGGTCGTGGCCGCCGTCGGGGTGCGGGCCGGGCGGGTACGGCGGCGGCACCGGGCGCTGCTGGACGTCGTCGCGGTGCGCGACCGGCGCTGGAACGCGCTCGTGCTGGAGCACGCCCACCCGACGGTCTACTGCCTGCCCGGGCGCCGCAGCCGGGTCGTCGTCTCGCGCGGGGCGCTGGAACTCCTCGTCGAGCGCCAGCTCGCCGCCGCCCTCGCGCACGAGCGCGAGCACATCCGCGGACGGCACCACCTGCTCCGGCTGCCGGCCGACGCCTTCGCGCTCCTCCTGGGCCGCCTGCCGCTGGCCCGCCTGGGGCGGGCGGAGGTGGCACTGCTGCTGGAGATGGCGGCCGACGACGCTGCGCTCGCGCGGGTGTCGCGCACCGAACTCGCCTCCGCGCTCTGCGCCCTGGCCACCTCCCCGGCGCCGCCGGGCGGCTCGCTCGGGGTCGCGTCCACCGGGGTGCTCGCCCGGGTGCGGCGCCTGGCGCGGCCCGGCGGCGGCCGGCGGCGGCGCCAAGCGGCTTGGTGGGCGGGCGTGTTGGCGACCCCGCTGCTCCCCTACCTGTTGGCCTGCGCGCCACATCCGTGAGCCGGGCCCGCCGCGCTCCGTCCACTGAGCGTCCATCAGACTCTCAGGAAGATCGGTTAGCCTGCCGGGGCACCGCACCGTGCGGTGCGCCAAAGGGGGATCGACAACGCGATGACCGCGAAGACTTCGAAGGTTCCGTCGAGCAGGACGAACAGGACGCGCACGTACGCCCGGGCGACCGCCACGGCCGCTGCCGCCGCCGTCCTGGCGCTGACCGGCACCGCCGCCCACGCCGCCGGGACCGCCGCCCCGGTCTCCGGCACCGAGGGCACCGTCACCGTCGGCCGCAGCCAGGCCCAGCCGCTGGTCAGCCCGGACGGCACCACGGCGTACGTCGTGGTCACCGGGGCGGGCAACGCCGTGCAGGTCAAGGCGGTCGACACCCGCAGCGACGCCGTCACCCGGCAGGTCACCCTCGGCACCACCCAGCTCGGCCTCGTCGCCGGGCTCGCCCCGGACGGCACCCGCCTGTACGTCGCGAACGGGCAGCAGCTGACCGTGCTCGACACCGCCACGCTGGCCGTGCTCACCACCACCGCCCTGCCCGACCAGCCGCGCCCGGCCGGCTGGACCCCGGGCACACTCACCGGCCTCACCGTCAGCCCCGACGGCGCCACCGCCTACGTCGTGCAGAACGGGCCCACCACCTACCGCCAGTACGGCCAGGGCCGCGTGGTCGCGTTCGCCACCGCCCAGCAGGCCTTCACCGGCTCGGTCCAGGTGCCCGGCAGCTTCACCGGCACCGCCGCGTTCCGCCCGGGCGGCCACGACCTGTACGTCGGCGGCGACGCCGGCGTCTTCCACGTCGGCACGGCCGGCGCCACGCCCACCCTGGTCGGGACCGTCGCCGGCACCGCCGGGGCGCTCGACTACTACCCGGTCTTCACCCCGGACGGCACCCGCCTGTTCGCGGTGGCGGCCGGCTCCAAGGGCGGCCAGGCCGACGTGATCGACCCGGCCGGGGACACCGTCACCCGCCACCTCGCCCTGGTGAGCGGCTTCGCCGACCTGCGCGCCCCGCAGGTCAGCCCGGACGGCACCCGCCTCTACCTGGCGAAGAACGACTTCACCGCCGGCCCGTCGGTGCTCTCCGTCGACACCGCCTCCGGCAGCGCCGTCGCGGCCGAGACGGTCTCCCCCGACGAAGACCAGCTCGACGGCCTCGCCGTCGGCCCCGACGGGCACACGCTCTACGTGACCGGCACCATCGGGACCAACGGCACGCTCCAGATCATCGCCAACTGACCTGCGGGCGGCGGGCCCGCCCGTTCCGTGCGGAGCGGCCGGGCCCGCGCGATTCGTTGACTTGTCGTCAATTCGGCCCGGATGTTCGCCGATTGATCGACACACCGACAGGTCGGCGGGATAGCGTTCCCCCTCGTGCCGCACCGAGCGGCACACATGAGGGGGAATTCATGTCCACCAGGACTCTCGTCAGGGCCGCCCGCTGGACCACCGTGCTCGCCGCCGCGGCCGTCCTCGCCGCGGCAGGTGTGGGGACGGCCGTCGCGGACGGTCCGGTCTCCGGCACCGAGGGCGCCGTCGAGGTCGGCGCCGACTTCGCGTCGCCGAGCATCAGCCCGGACGGCGCCACCGCCTACGTCTCGGTGGTGGAGGCCGACCGGACCGTCACGGTCAAGGCGGTCGACACCCGCAACGGCACGGTCACCGGCCGCGTCGCGCTGGCCGGGCCGAAGGTGGTGCCCGTCTCGGCGCTGAGCCCGGACGGCACGCGGCTGTACGTCGCCAACGGCCGGCACCTGAGCGTCGTCGACACCGCGACCGTGACGGTCGTCGCCACCGCCGAACTGCCCGACCAGCAGCTCCCGGCCGGCTGGAGCCAGGGCGACGCGCGGGGGCTCGTCGTCGGCCCGGACGGCGCCACCGTCTACGTCACCCAGTACGGCTCGTGGAACACGCCGCAGTACGGACCGAGCCGGGTGCTCGCCTACTCCACCGCGCAGCAGAGGTTCACGGCGTCCGTCCAGCTGCCCGACGGCGGCCTCACCGACCCGGCCGCCATCGGCGCCCCGGTGCTCCGGCCGAACGGGAAGGACCTGTACGTCGGCACCCGGGTCGGCGTCGTCCACCTGAGCACCGCGAGCGGCACGCCGGCCGTGGTCGGCACCGTGCCGGGCACCGAGAAGGCGCTGGAGTACGACCTCGCCCTCACTCCGGACGGCACCCGGCTCCTCGCCGTCGGCGAGGACGGCCACGGCCAGGGCGACCTCATCGACCCGGCCACCGACACCGTCGCGAAGCACGTCACGCTCTCCGGCGGCGCCGACCAGCGCCTGGCCCGCTCGAACGCGGACGGCAGCCGGTTCTACGTGAGCACGTACAGCGAGACCGACGGCCCGGCCGTGCTCTCCTTCGACTCCGCGACCGGCGCGGCCGTCCCGGGCGAGACCGTGACGATCTCCGAGGACCAGATCACCGGGATCGCCGCCGGCCCCGACGGCCACACCCTCTACCTCGGCGCGACCTCCTACGTGTCGAACGGCGACGGGCTGACGCTCGACGCGCGGCTGCGCATCGTCTCGATCTGACCTCCGCCGTGGTGCCCGGGGTGGTGCTGACCACCCCGGGCACTCGGGATCACCCCGCGTTCACGCCGCGTTCACGCCGCCCGGAAGGTGCGGCGGTAGGCGTGCGGGCTGACGCCGACGGCCTCCTGGAGGTGCCGGCGCAGGGAGGCGCCGGTGCCCAGGCCCGCGCGGCCGGCGACGAGGTCGACGGGCCAGTCCGTCGTCTCCAGGAAGTGCCGGGCCAGGTCGACGCGCTGGCGGGTGAGCCACTGCACCGGCGTGGCACCGGTCTCCTCCCGGAAGCGGCGCGAGAAGGTGCGCACGCTCATGTGCGCGTGGGCGGCGAGCCCGGCCACCGTGAGGGGCTCGGCGAGGCGGTCCATCGCCCAGGCCTGCGTGGCGGCGGTGCCGGCGTCGCTCGCGGCGGGCACCGGGCGCCGGATGTACTGGGCCTGGCCGCCGTCGCGCCAGGGCGGGACGATGCAGGAGCGGGCGACCTCGTTGGCGACCCGGCTCCCGTGGTCGCGGCGGACCAGGTGCAGGCACAGGTCGATGCCGGCCGCGACACCGGCGGAGGTGAGGATGTCGCCGTCGTCGACGAACAGCACGTCGGGGTCGATCCGGGTGGTCGTGAACATCCGCTGGAGCCGGTCCGCCTCGCGCCAGTGCGTCGTGGCCGGGCGGTGGTCCAGGAGCCCGGCGGCGGCGAGCAGGTAGGTCGCGGTGCAGATGGCGACGATGCGGGTGCCGGGGCGGACGGCGGCGAGGGCCGCGCGCAGACCGGCGGGCAGGCGGCCGTCCTCGCGGATCGGGCCGAGGGCCCGCGAGGGCGGGATGACGAAGGTGTCGACGGTGGCCAGCAGGCGGGCGTCGTGGGCGACGGCGAGGTCGTAGTCGGCGTCGGTGCGCACCGGTCCGCCGTCCAGGCTGCACGTGGCCACGGTGTAGAGCGGGGCACCGGTCTCGTCCCGGGCGGCGCCGAAGATCCGGGCGGGGATGCCGAGTTCGAAGGGGTAGACGCCGTCCAGGGCCAGTACGCCGACGTGGTGCATGGCCGGATCCTTTCACTCCGTGGCCGTCCCGCCGCCACCGGGGGCCGCCCGGCGCGGGCAGTCTGACGGTGTGCCCGGGAGGCGGGCGCAGGCCCGACCGGAGAGTGTGACCATGCACCAGAACAGCTCCCCCACCATGCGGATGATCTCCCAGGACACCGCCGGCGGACCCGAGGTCCTGCGGCTCGTCGAGGCCGCGCGCCCGGAGCCGGGCCGGGGCGAGGTCCTGGTCCGCGTCCACGCCGCCGGCGCCAACCCGGCCGACTGGAAGACCCGTGCCCGCGGCGCCTTCGCCACCGGGGCCACGCCGCCGTTCACCGTCGGCTGGGACGTCTCGGGCGTCGTCGAGGCGGTCGGCTACGGCGTGACCGTCCTGCGGCCCGGCGACGCCGTCTACGGGATGCCCCGCTTCCCGCACCCCGCGAACGCCTACGCCGAGTACGTCACCGCGCCCGCCCGGCACTTCGCGCCCCGGCCGGCGGGCCTCGGCCACGTCGAGGCGGCCGCCCTGCCGCTCGCGGCGCTCACCGCGTGGCAGGCGCTCGTCGACACCGCCGGGGTGCGGCCCGGGCACCGGGTGCTGGTCCACGCCGCCGCGGGCGGGGTCGGCCACCTCGCCGTCCAGATCGCCAAGGCCCGCGGCGCCCACGTCATCGGCACCGCGAGCGCCGCCAAGCACGACCTGCTGCGCTCGCTCGGCGCGGACGAGCTCGTCGACTACCGCACGACGGACTTCGCCGAGACCGTCCGGGACGTCGACGTCGTCCTGGACCCGATCGGCGGCCCCACCTGGGCGCGCTCGCTGCGCACCCTGCGCGCGGGCGGCACGCTGGTCTCGATCGAGCCGCTCACCGACGACTTCCCCGCCGCCGAGGCGGCGGCGGCCGGCGTCCGCGCGGGGTTCATGCTGGTCGAGCCCGACCACCAGGGCCTGCGGGAGATCGCCCGGCTGGTCGAGGACGGCCGGCTGCGGGTGATCGTCGACCACGTGTTCCCGCTGGCCGAGGCGGCGCAGGCGCACCGGCTCGGCGAGCGGGGGCGGACGACCGGGAAGATCGTCCTGACGGTCTGAAGGTGGCCCGGGGAAGGTCAGGCGGGGCGGACGGCGCCCATGTACGGAATGGCGGAGATCGCGAGGACCTCGACGTTCTTGCCCGTGCGCGGGGCGTGGATCATCTTGCCGTCGCCTATGTAGAGGCCGACGTGGTGGAGGTCGCTGTAGAAGAACACCAGGTCGCCGGGCTGGAGGTCGCCGCGGGCGATGCGGGCGCCGGCGTTCCACTGGTCCTGCGACATCCGGGGGAGCTTGACGCCGGCCGCGCGGTAGGCGGCGCCGGTGAGGCCGGAGCAGTCGAAGGTGCCAGGACCGGTGGCGCCCCATTCGTAGGGCTTGCCGAGCTGGGCGGTGGCGAACTTGACGATGTCCCCGGCCCGGCCGCTCGCGGGGGCCGCGGCGCCGAGGTCGGGGCGGCCGGCGGCGCGGGAGGCCCGGTCGGCCGCGGCGGCCTGCTGCGCGGCGGCCTTCGCCTTCTCGGCGGACTCCTGGGCGTTGAGCTTGGCCCGGTCGGCGGCGCTCAGCTTGTTGAGCAACGCCTGGGCCTGCGCGAGCCTGGCCTGGACCTGCTTCTTCTCCTCGCCCAGCGACGCGCCCACGCTGTCGAGCTGGGCGAGCATGGCGGCGGCCTCGGCGCGGTCCTGGTCGAGCCGGCGCTGCTCGTCGCGGGCCTGCTTGAGCAGCGCCGTCTGGCCCTCGACCACCTGGTTCTGCGCGGCGGCGCGCTCCAGGTAGCCGGCCGGGTCGGAGTCGAGCATCAGCTGGACGGACGGGTCGATGCCGTTGGTCCGGTACTGCTCGCCGGCCACCGCGCCGAGCCGGGTGCGCAGCTCGTTCATCGTCTCCTGGCCGCGGGCGACCTTGTCCTGGAGGCGGTTGGCGTCGCCCTGGAGCGACTGCTGCCTCGCCTGGAAGCCGTTGTAGCGCTCGATGGACTGCTCGGCCTCCTCGTTGAGCTTGTCCACCTGCTCCTTGACGGAGGCGAGGGTGGGCGTCGGCTCGGCGTGGGCGGTCCCGGCGGCGAGCACCGCGCCGCCGGCCACGGCCGTGGTGAGGACGGCGAGGCGGGCCCGGCTCGGGGGGCTGGGCTTGCGGCGCTTTCCCATCGCGGTGGGCTCCTTCGGGGGGACGGAGGCAGGGCAAAGCAGGTCGAAGCAGGGCAAACAATGGCAAGGCATGGCAGGGCATGGCAGCACGAAGGCGGGCGAGGGCGCACGGGGGATGTCGGCTCTCACCCGCCTTCTTCGAAGTAACTTAATAGATGAGGGGCCGGGTTCCGCAATCCCGTTCCCTCTCCGCCTTCTTGTCACCTTCAAGGAACGGCCGAGGTCGCCGCCCGCGTTCAACGGCTGGCACTCGTCGCCACGCAGAGTGCTGAAGTGTCGCTAAATCGAGGGAAACGTCACATCGACCGGCCCTCCTAGGCCCGTGCGAACGGGCGCTAACCTGCGGTCATGAAGGTCCCGCCCGAAGGGCTCCCCCTCGCCGCCGAGTTCCCGGCAGCGCACCGTGAGCAGTGGCAGCGGCTCGTCGAGGGCGTGCTGCGCAAGTCCGGCGCGCAGCCCGAGGACGGCCCCGCCGCCGAACAGGCGCTCGCCACCACGATCCAGGACGGCCTGCGCGCCCGCCCCCTCTACACCGCCGAGAACACCGACGCCGAGCCCGGCTACCCCGGCTTCGCGCCGTTCGTGCGCGGCGGGCGCCCGCAGGGTTCCGCCGTCGCCGGGTGGGACGTCCGCCAGCGGCACGCCGACCCCGACCGGCGCCGGACCAACGAGGCCGTCCTCGCGGACCTGGAGAACGGCGTCGGCTCGCTCTGGCTGGAGCTCGGCGGGGACGGCCTGCCGGTCGCCGCGCTGCCCGAGGCCCTGACCGGCGTGTACCTGGACCTGGCCGCCGTCGTCCTCGACGCCGGACCCGAATTCGCCGACGCCGCCGAGCAGTTGTTCAAGCTGTACGAGGAGCGCGAGGTCTCCCCCGGCGCCGCCGCCGGCAACCTCGGCGCCGACCCGCTCGGCCTCCAGGCCAGAACCGGCTCCGCCGACCGTACGGACGCGCTGCTCGCGGAGGCGGGTGCGCTCGCCGCCCGCTGCGCCGCCGACTACCCCGGCGTCCGCGCGCTCACCGTCGACGCCCTGCCGTACCACGAGGCCGGCGCCTCGCCCGCCCAGGAGCTCGGCTGCTCGCTCGCCACCGGCGTCGCCTACCTGCGCGCCCTCACCGCCGCCGGACTGCCGGTGGACGCCGCGCTCGGCCAGCTGGAGTTCCGCTACGCGGCCGACGGCGACCAGTTCCTCACGATCGCCAAGTTCCGTGCCGCGCGCCGCCTCTGGGCCCGCGTCGCCGAGGTGTCCGGCGCCACCGCCGAGGCCTCGGCGCAGCGCCAGCACGCCGTCACGTCCCGCGTGATGATGACCGCGCGCGACCCGTGGGTGAACATGCTGCGCACCACCGTCGCCTGCCTCGCCGCCGGGGTCGGCGGCGCCGACGCCGTCACCGTGCTGCCCTTCGACAGTGCGCTGGGCCTGCCCGACGCGTTCGCCCGCCGGATCGCCCGCAACACCCAGTCGATCCTGCTGGAGGAGTCCCACCTGGCCCGGGTGATCGACCCGGCCGGCGGCTCCTGGTACGTCGAGCAGCTGAGCGAGGAGCTCGCGCACGCCGCCTGGGCCTGGTTCCAGGAGATCGAGCGGGCCGGCGGGCTGCGGGCCGCCCTGACGGACGGACTCGTCGGCGAGCGGATCGCCGCGACCTGGGCCGAGCGCTCCGCGAAGCTCGCCAAGCGGCGCGAACCCGTCACCGGCGTCAGCGAGTTCCCGCACCTGGACGAGCAGCCGCTGGTCCGCGAGCCGGCCCCGGCCGCGCCCTCCGGCGGGCTGCCGCAGGTGCGGCGCGCCGAGGCGTACGAGGCGCTGCGGGACCGCTCGGACGCGCACCTCGCGGCCACCGGTTCACGGCCGCGGCTCTTCCTGGCGTCGATCGGCACGGCCGCCGCGCACACCGCGCGCACCACCTTCGCCGCCAACCTGTTCCAGGCGGGCGGGATCGCGACGGACTCC
>NZ_JBFBDY010000059.1:0-20807 GCF_040683475.1 Kitasatospora sp. NPDC093558
GCTCGGTCTCCTCCTCGGAGCGCCGCTCGCCGGGCACGACGAGCACCGGCCGGTGCCCGGCCGCGAGGTACCCGGCGCCGAGGTGCCGCAGCGCCGTCCGCAGCCCGCCCGAGACCGGCGTGACGAAGTTCGCGAGCCGCACGATCCGCAGCGACCCGTCCGAGGTCGGGCTCATGCTCCCACCTCGCTGCGCTCGGCGGTCGCTTCGCGAACTGCGCACCTGTCGACCATTCGCTCGCTGCGCTCGCTCATGCCGGCAACTCCTCGGTGACGGCAGCCGGTTCCGCCTCGGCGTGTGTGTCGACCTCGAAGTCCTCGACCACCGCCGGCACCGCGACCCCGTGGTGCTCCGCGAGCACCTCCGCGTAGTGCCGTAGCAGCAGGTCCCCGACCGCCTCCCACGTGCGGGCGGTCACGTCGGCCCGCCCGGCCCGCCCGTACGCGGCCCGCAGCTCGGGGTCGGCGGCCAGCGCCGCCACCGCGCGGGCGACCGCCGCGCCGTCCCGCGGCGGCACGAGCAGGCCCGTGCGGTGGTGGGCGACGAGGTCCAGCGGGCCGCCGGCGGCCGGTCCGACCACCGCCACGCCGCTCGCCATCGCCTCCTGGATGGTCTGGCAGAAGGTCTCCAGCGGGCCGGTGTGGACGAACATGTCGAGGGTGGCGAAACAGCGCGCCAGTTCCTCGCCGGTCCGCCGGCCGAGGAACACCGCTCCGGGCATCGAGGCCTTCAGCCCGGGCGCGGACGGCCCGTCCCCGATGACCACCACCCGCACCCCGGGCAGCGCCGAGGCGGCGGCCAGCAGGTCGACGCGCTTCTCGGGCGCGAGCCGGCCCACGTACCCGACCAGCACCTCCCCGCCCGGGGCCAGCGCCCGGTGCAGGGCCTCGTCGCGGTGGCGGGGGTGGAAGCGCACCGAGTCCACCCCGCGGGGCCACAGGTGCACCCGGGGCACCCCGTGCGCGGTGAGGTCCTGGGCGGCGGGCGTGGACGGCGCCAGCGTCCGGGCGGCGGCCCGGTGGACGCCCCGGATCCGGTGCCAGGCGGCTGCCTCGCCGAGCCCGCGCCCCGCCCGGTAGGCGTGCGCGTACCCGGCGAGGTCGGTCTGGTAGACGGCGACGGCGGGCACCCCGCGCCGCGCCGCGACCTGCATCCCGCGCGCCCCGAGGACGAACGGGCTGGCCAGGTGCACGATGTCCGGCCGGTGCGCCGCGATCGCGGCGGTCAGCCGCCGGCTCGGCAGCGCGACCCGCACCTGCGGGTAGCCGGGCAGTGGTACGGACGGGATCCGCACCACCGGCAGTTCCGCCGCGTCCGTACCGGTGCCGAACGTGTGCGGCGGGCACTGGGCACCGCGCGCGGGAGCGGGAGTGACGACGAGGGGCTGGTGGCCCCGGCGGACCAGATGCTCGGCCGTCCGCAGCACGCTGTGGGCGACTCCGTTGACCTCTGGCGGAAACGACTCGGTGACGATGACGACGCGCATGTCAGTGTTGTGACCGGGCCCGGCATGTATTCGGCCAAAGGGATCTGTCGTACAAACGAACGCGGGTCGGCGATTTGCACCGCCGACCCGCACACGACGGTCCGCTATCCGGCCGCCGCCTCCTTGAGCTCCGCGTACGGCGCCAGCTTGCGGATCGACTCGATGCTCCGGATGCAGTCGTCCCGGCTCTCCTGCGGATCGCCCGTCACGACGATCGACCCGTTGCTCGCCTTGAGCCGGAAGCGGTGCATCCCGGTGTCGTCCGTGAACAGCTCGAATTTGCCGGCCATGAACCCATTCACCTCTCGCTCGGTAACCCCCTCGCACCGCACCGTAGGCACACCCCTCTTCCCCCCGCCCGCCCGACGACCCGTCCGAGTGGCGCCCGGACGCCGGGTCAGCGCACGTCGGCGTGCCATTCCACCGAGGACTCCAGGTGATCGAGGTTCACCCACTCCTGGGCGATCCGCCGGCCGCCGACCAGGAGTTCGACGGCTCGACGGCGGTGGCGTTCGGGCAGCCAGGAGGCCAGTTCCGCGGCCCTGGCGGGCGATACCGGATTCTCCTTGCCCGGGAGCGGCGTGCCGTGCTCGAACAGCGCGTCGTACAGCGCGGCGGCGGGCACGACGGGCGGCAGGCCCATCGCCCGGGCCTGTTCGGCGGCCCGGGCCGGAATGGCGAGTCCACTCGCGTCCAGGTCGCCGAAGTACCTGATCGCCCCGACCCCGTGGTCGGGGCGGATGCTCCGGACCGACGAGGCGAACGACTTCCCGATCCCCCAGGCCAGATAGCCGAGCCGGTGGTCCACGGTGGCCAGCGCCCTGGTCAGCGACCAGCAGGTGGTGTAGTTCTCGACCACGAAGAGGACGTCGCCGCGCATCAGCGAGGTGTAGCCGCGCTCGTGGGGCTTGGCCCGGTACCACTCGTTGAGAAGCGGCGGCTCCGCACGGAGGATGTCCAGGAACTCGCGCAGGTACACGTGGTCCCGGAACAGCCAGCCGAACGAGAGGTCCCGAAGGGCCTTCTCCGGCTCGGGGAAGTGCGCGAGGTGGGCGTCCTTGCCGAAGATCTGCAGTGACCTCTCGCACATGGGCAGTGGCGCCGGCGCAGGCGCGGCCATCAGCCACTCGTTCACCGCGACGTAGGCGGCGAGTTGCCTCGGCTTGCGCCCGCTGCGGTCCCACTCCGTGGCGACCCGGCTCATCCTCGAATGCAGCGGAGGCATGGCCGGTCGGTCGGCGGCCGGTTCCGGTGGCCGGCGCACCCTGACGCTCCTGGGCAGTTCGACCCGTTCCAGGTCGGTCCTGGCCACGAACTCGATGTCACCGGTGGTCCTGAGCCGGTCCAGCGCACCGAGCAGCACCCGCGGCGGGAGGGCGTCGTCGCCGGGCCGGCCGAAGTGTTCGTGGTGGAGCTCCCGGACGGCGGCGATGGCCAGCTTGTGCGTTGCGCAGCCGCTCCGCTTGCCCGCCGACGCCCGTTCCCGGAGGGCGGCCAGGAACCGCTTCTCGGCGGCGCTCAGCCGGACCGTCCCGGCTTTCGGTTCGGTCGTCGATACGCGCTTCGGGTCAGGCTTCGTCACGGTCGTCCTCCGACGGTCGCCGGTAGTACCGGATCTCGGTGATCTCCCCGTGCTCGCCGTCCGCCGGCGGGGAGCTGTCCAGCAGCGGCCGGATGGTCTCCTCGACCGTCAGGTACTTGCGGTGCGCCGCCAGGTCGGCGGCGTTGCGCAGCCGTACCACCAGCGGGAAGTTCTCCAGCACGTCGAGGTCGAAGATGCCGGTGGTGTAGACGAGTTGGACGCCCAGCGCGGCGGCGACCGCTTGCTGCACCTGCAGCAGGTACGAGGCCGAGGCCCGGCCGATCGGGTTGTCGAGGAACAGCACGCCGGAGTGGCGGTGCCTGGTCCGGCCCTGCTCGCTCGACCGGAGGGCGGCCATCGTGCAGTAGAGGACGATGGCCACGGTGAGCACCTGCCCGCCGGAGAAGACGTCCTTGATCTCCGACACCGGCACCCGCTGGTCCCGCAGGACGGAATCGGGTTTGAGGATCCGGACCTTGAAGCCCGAGGTGCCCACCGCGGCCGAGACGCCGCGCAGCACCAGGGACAGGCCGTCACGCTTGGTGCTCCGCCCGCCGGTCGTCTCGCCGGACACCTCGTCGATGACGGTGCCGAGCCGGTCGGTGAGGACGTCGTCCGCGGCGGCGGTGAAGGCGATCTGCAGGAACGGCTTGCCGGACCACCGGTCCAGGCCGTCCGGCAGCCTGGACAGGCTCTCGGCACGCCGGACGACCCGGAGCGCCTCCTCCACTTGCTGGCGCAGCTGGCTGACGATCGCCTTGCGGTGGCGGTCGATCGTCTCCAGGTCGGTTTCCAGGGAGCGGAGCCGCTGGCTCAGCAGGTGCGTCCAGTGCGCGGCGTGGGCGGGCAGCTCGGCGGGGTCGGTCGCCCCGATGATCTCCCGGTTCGGGAGCTTGAGACCGACGAAGCGCCCGTCGACGGCGTGCTGCACCAGCCGGCCGGTGAGCGTGCGCTCCGTCCGCCTGGCCTCGGCGAGGGCGCGGTCGGCGTCGTCGAGGCGTGACCTGGCGTCGTCGTGGCGCTGCCGGGCCGTCGGCACATCGCCCTCGAAGGCCGGTTCGTCGGGCGTCGGATCGCCGCCCGGGCCGGGACCGAGAACCGTCGACAGGTCCTTGAAGAGCCGGGCCTCGCGGGCGGCCTCCTTGGCGCGGGCCGCCGCGCGTTCGCTGCGGTGGCCCAGGTCGAGCACGGCCTGCTCGGACTCGGTACGGGCCTGCTCCGCGTCGGCGACCAGGGCCAGGCCCTCGTCGAGGGTCTCCGGGCCGGTGAACGGGGTGAGATCGACCGGTTCGTCCGGCACCTTGAACGCCTGGACCTCGGCCCGAAGGGCCGTGGCCGTGGTGGCCGACTCGGCGAGCCGCGCCTCGGCCGCGCCGACGGCACGCTCGGCCGCCTCGCGGGCGAGGGCACGCGACACCTTGTCCGCCGCCTCGGGGCCGGCCAGCAGTTCCTCGGCCTTCCGCCGGACCGCCGGAGCCAGGTCGCCGAGTTCCTGCTCCGCGGCGTCGAGCCGGTCGCGGGCCAGCGCCGCCTTCGCCCGGAGGTCGTCGCCGACCGAGACCCGCTCGAACTCCTGCGCCGCAGCGGCGAACGCCCGGCGCAGCACCTCGACCGGCTGGGCCGAGGGGGACGGCCCGCCGCCGGGGAGACGGTCCACCTCCGGGAGCGCGTCGAGCTCCTCCATCAGGCGCAGCGCGGTCCCGCGCAGGGCGTCGGCGGCACGCCGCTGTTCGGCGGCCAGCGCACGGCAGCGTTCGCCGCGTTCCGCCGCCTGACCGGCGGAGACCCGCTCGGCACCGGCGGCCTCCAGAGCCGCTTTCTCCGCGCTCTCCCACCCGGGGATCCGGGCCTCGCGCTCCGCCAGCCGGTCCAGGTCCTCGGCGGCGCGGACGGCGCTCATGTGGTCGCGGCGTGCGGGCGGGAGCGCGTCGTTGACCGCGCGGCGTTCCCCGGCGATCCGCTCCAGCTCCGCCTGCCGTTCGAGCAGCACGGCGCCTGCGGCGGCCGACGCGGCCTCCCGCTGCTGCGACTCCCGGCCCAGCGCCTCCAGGTGTCCCGGCGGGAAGTCGCTGCGCCAGTCGCCGAGGCGGGTGTGCAGGGCGGCGTGGCGTTCGCCCCGGTCACGGAGTTCGGTTTGCTGCCGCAGCTGGTCCCGGTGTCGTTCGGTCAGCCTGATGCGTTCTTCGTCGGCGGCCTGCTCGTCGTACAGCGCGGGGTGGACCGGGACCACGTACGGGCCGTCCTCGGCCGGCTCCTCGTCGGTCCCGGTGAGCAGGCGGTCCGCCGTACCGACGGACAGGTGTTCGGTGGGCCAGAGCCCGCTCCGGTCGAGGATGTCCCTGGCCTCGCCGAACCGGTCGTTCACGATCACGCCGGAGGCCAGTTCGGGAGCCCGCCGCAGGAGTTGGCGCCGGCGCTCGACGTCGTTCAGCGAGGCCAGGTAGTCCCAGCCGGCCCAGGCCGTGATCCCCTCCTCCTTGAGCATCCGCGTCGCCCGGACCGCGGCCACCGACGGCGGCAGCAACTCGGTGGTCTCCAGCGCCGTCCGGGCCCGCTCGTCGCCCGCGATCGCCACCTGGAGCAGGGCCTGGGCGGCCTCCACCTCGCGCCGGGCCAGGGCCAGCCGGTCGTGCAGGTCGGTCGCGTCCCGGTCGAGGACCACGTCGCCGCCGGCCAGCGCGACCAGGTCGGGATCGGCGGCGAGCGACTCGGTCCGGGCCGTGGCCTCGCGGAGCTCGCGCTCGGCGGCGCGAGCGGCCTCGTCGGCGGCGGCCACGGCGGCCCGGGCCAGGGTGCACCGCTGCTCCGCGCCCTCGCGAGCCTCGTCGAGGTCGGCCAGCGACGCCTCCAGCGAGGCGACGTGGTTCTCCGCCTGCACGACGCGGGCGCGTGCGCTCACGACGGCTTCGGCCGCGCTCGTGCCCTCCGGCAGCCGTCCTTCCCTTACGGCGGTGGCCAGTTCGTGCCGGACGGTCTCGACGGCGGTGCGCCGGACGGCCGCCTCGGCGGTCAGCTCCGCCGCGCGGGAGACGGCGGCGTTGTGGTCGGCCTGTGCCTGGCCGGCGAGTTCGTCCTGCTGCCGGCCGGCCGACTCGGCGGCCCCGGCCTGCCGTTCGGTCTCCTCGTGCAGCGCGCCGAGGGCGTACCGCAGCGTCGCAGCGGCCGAGTCCCGGGCGGCCAGGGCGGGTTGGGCGGCCTTGTTGGTCGCCGCCACGATCTCCCGGAGCCGCAGGTCCGCGGTGACCGCGTCCCGGTGGCGCAGCGCCGTCGGGACGGCCTGCCAGCCGTTCTCGACCAGCCGGGCCCGCTGGAGGCCGGTGCGGTGCTGCCGCTCCGTGGCCTCGGCCGCGGCGAGCCGCATGCCGGCCACCAGGCGCTGCGCCTCGGTGGTCACCGCGGCGAGGTGGGTCCGGCGGTCGGTCTCCCGCTTCAGCAGCTCGGTGAGGTCCCGGCTCTCGGTGCGGCACGCCTCGGCGTGGGCGTTCTCCCGGTGGGCGCGGACCCGGATCAGCCGGAGGTGCTGGTCCAGCCGGGCGCGGGCGGTGTTCCTGCGCCCGGTCTCGGCGAGGCTGCTCCGCCGGGCCTCGGCCAGCGGCGCGAGATGTGTCAGGGCGCCGCGCACGAACTCCCGTTCCAGTTCGAGGCTGCTCCGTTCGGCCAGCTTGTCGGCGAACGCCCCGACCACACCGGCGAGTTCCTCGGCCGGTTCGGGCGGCAGCACCGCGTTCAGCAGGGAGTTGACGAACGCGTCGTCCCCGGCGAAGGAGAACGCGTCGGCCGCCTCCCCCTCCTCGGCGTTCATCGCCCGCTGGTACCGGAAGAGTTCGGGATCGAGGCCGAGGTCGGACAGCCGTTCGGTCCACTTCCGGTGGACGTCGACGCAGGAGTACTCGAGGGCCGGGTCCTCCTCGGCCGCCGCCACCAGTTGCCTGCAGTAGTCGGCCAGCGGGCGGTACCGGCCGTTCTCGACGACCGGAAGGGTCCGCAGCCCCAGGGTCTCCGTCGGCCGGAAGTGGTACCAGCGTTCCTCCAGCTGCCGCAGGTCCCTGGCCGGGCGGCCGTTTTTCCAGGCCGACACCTTGCCGGTGACGAGGTGCCGGCCGCTCTTGGCGTGCACCCATTCGAGGACGATGTGGGACACGTCGCCCTCCAGCACGAAGCTGCTCAGCGCGTGCGTGCTGGTGGTGCCGACCGCTTGGCGGTGACCGGGCAGCAGGACGGAGAAGACGAGCTTGATGAACACGGACTTGCCGCCGCCGTTCACCAGGTGCAGCACGCTCGCCGGGGACGGCCGGCGGACCGGCCCGTCGTCACCGAACAGCGTGCCGGGCGTCGTGACCACCGGCGCGCCGGCGGAGCTGAGGTCGATCAGCACGTCCTCGTACCGGGCCGCGGCCGGTCCCACGGACCGCAGCAGGACACGCGAGAGTTCATACATCGGCGGTCTCCAGGGTGAGGTCTGCACCGCGCTCGTCGGGGACGACGCGCAGCGTTCCGTTGGTGTCGGTCATCGGGACGGCCCCGAGCTTGAGCAACTCCCGGAAGGCGTTGCCGGCCGCGAGTTCCCGCACCTGCAGCTGGTAGCGGGGCGTGGTCCGGTAGTTGCCGTCGGACGACTCCCCGACCGGGACGAGGAAGCCGTACTCCGTCAGGACGTTGAGCGCCCGCCGGACCATCCCCTGGGTGGAGTTCATGGGCGAGCGGCGGTCCTTCGTGCGGTAGGTCTCCGGCCGCCGGGTGTACGCCCGCCACACCTCTTCGAGCTCCGGGGTCTCGGTGGGCGTCGCCGTCCCGCCGTCGGCCTCGGCGGCCCTGCCCTGGAGCTTGCGGCAGATGTCGCGGACCGTCGAGTCGATGACGTCGACGCCCACCCGGCCGATGAAGCCGTCCTGTGCGAGGTCGTCCGGCCGCGGGAAGGCCAGGGCGGCGATCGCCAGGTGGATCAGGCCGTGCAGCACCTTCTCGTGGTCGCCGTGGCCGCCGCGGTACTTGGCCAGCTTCGCGTAGTCCTCGAGCCTGGTCTCGAACACCGAGCCGTCGAGGGCCGCCAGCACGAGCGCCTGGGTGCTGCTGTCGTTGCCCAGCACGGACAGGCCGAGTCCGCGCCCGATCCGGTCGGTCAGCGCCCGGAACGAGGTGTCCTGCCGGTAGCGCCGGGCGAGGCGCAGGTAGTCGGTGTCGCGGGCGGGCGTCTGCCGGGTCCGCAGCCCGAAGGCGATCAGGCGGGCCGCGTCCTCGGCGTCGGCGGCGGGGTCGTGGGTGGTCACGGGCGCTCCTCGGGGGTGGGCCGGGCCTCGGGCTCCGGCGGGTGGGCCCGCGCGGCGGCGCGGTTCACGGACACCCGGGCCAGCAGCAGTTCGTCGCCGCCGAACTCGGGGTCGGTCAGGGCGCCGCCGGTCGGGAAGGCGAGCAGGATGTCCGGGACGCCGGCGCGTACGGCGCTGCCGACCGACGCGCCGAAGGCGTGACCGGCCCGGTGCAGGACCAGCCTGGCCACCGCGGGGCCGGCCTGCCGGCGGGCCCGGGCCAGCAGGGTGCTCAGCAGCTCGGTCCGGTCGCCGAGGTCCAGGAGCCGGTCCCCGAGCGCGCGCTCCTCGGCGGTGAATCCCGGAGCATCGGTCGTGGCGCCGAGCTGCGGGGTCGGGACCTCGGTGCCGACCGGCGGCTCCGGAGGGCCCGAGCGGCACAGCCGGGTGACGATCGAGGACAGCGAGACGGCCGCCGGCGGGTCGGGCGCCACGGCGGCGCGGAAGTAGTCGGCGAGCACCGGCAGGGCGAGGTGCACCGGGAGTTCCAACGTGGGGACGAGCAGCTGCCCGTACAGGTCCAGCGCGGCGCGCTGCGGCGGCCCCGAGAACTCCTGGCGGTCCTGCTCCCTGCGGAACACCGCGCCGGCGCTCTGCACGTACTTCTGGAGCCGCATGTGGCGCCCGATGCACTCGCGGACGATCACGACCAGTTCGGCCGCGCGCTGCTTGTACCGCGAGCTGTCGGCCTCGTCCCGACGCCGGGTGATGTGCGTCAGGATCTGGTTCTCCATCGTGTAGCGGCTCTCGATGTGGGACAGCGCGGCGTCGAGGAGCGCGGGGACCTCGTTCTCCCAGTCGACGGTGCGGACGTTGCGCCGGGTCGCGTCGAGCTGCCGGCGCAGCAGTTCGCCGTACTGCACGGTGCGGTGCCGCGCCTGCTCCGCCGCCACCTTCGCGTCGTCCAGCCGGCCGCGTTCGATCAGGTTCCTGAGTTTGTGCTCGGCGGCCACCTGGGAGGACTCCACGTCGGTGTCGAGCGCGCCGACGAGGACGTTGATCGCCTCGTCGGTGGTCCTCAGGTGGAGCCTTCCGGCCGGTTCCGTCTCCTCGACGAGCTTGAACCTGAAGGGGAACCGCCGGTAGGCCCCGTCGTCGTCGATCCGCCCGCAGGTCTGCTCGAAGCCCCGGTCCACCGTCCCGACGTTGATCAGCTTGTTGAGCACCCACTCGGCGATCCGCCGGTGCTGCTCCTCCGTGTGCTGCGGTTGCTGCAGCGCCGCGTACCTGGTCAGCTGGCCGATCACCCGGTCGGGGTCGGCGCCGTGGTCGAAGTCCATGGCGACGGTGATCTGGTCGATCGCGTGCAGGGCCAGTTGGGACATCTGGTAGCCGCGGGCGTCGATGCCCTCCAGCGAGGCCTTGTGGGCGTCGAGGCTCTGCAAGGGTGCCGTGCAGGCCAGGGCCTTCGCCCGGCGGACCAGTCCTTCGTCGGGCAGGTCCGCGGTGGACGCCGGCTCGTCGTCCTCGGGGTTCGTGGTCGGCATCCCGGTCAGGCCGCCAGCTGGCGGGCCCGGTGGTCCCAGGCCTCGACCATGGTCATCGCGTCGGCCAGTCGGGCCACCGCGGTGGCGATGTCCCCTGCCGGGCCGCGGAGTTCGCGATGCATGGCGATCATCACGTCGACGATGGTCCGGAACAGGGCCAGCGTCTCGGTGCCGTGGCGGGCCGCCGCCGAGATGCCGACGAGCTGGCCCAGGAAACCCCGGTCGTCGGGGCCCCAGAGGGCCGGCGGGACCTTCCCGAACAGGTCGAGTGCGGCGTGCACGGTCGCGTCGAGGCCGGCCATGCGCTCGGTGAACCGGTGCGCGGACTCCTTGAGTTCGGCGGCAGGGGCGCCCAGCGCGGTGGCCAGCCGCTGGGTGACTGCGAGCTGGGCACTCATCGGGCTGCCGTCCCGGGCGGCGCGCTGCATCCCGGGGCCGAACCGTTCGGCCGCTTCGGCGATGGTGGTGACCAGGGTGGTCATCGCCGTCATGTCCTGGGACATCGCGAGCAGGCCCGGTTCCAGTTCGGCGAACCGCTCGATCAGGCCGGGGGACCCGTCCGCCGGCTGCGGCGGCGAGGGGGCGTGGGAGGGCGCGTGGGAGGTGGCGGGGGTCATGCGAAGTCCTCCAGCAGGCTTCGGGTGAACGGTTCGTCGTGGTGCCGGGCGGCGTACTCGGTACCGGTGAGGAGGTCGGCGGCCCGGACGGGGCGCCGTTCGATGCCGAGCGCGCCGAGCAGTCCGCTGGTCGGGATCCGGTACTGCCGGCCGATCCGCAGGACCGGGCAGGGGAAGGCGTCGTGGGCGACGAGCCGGTAGGCCGTGGTCCGGCAGATGGCGAACGCCCGGGCGGCCGTCCGCAGGTCCACCGCGAGCGGCAGCGCGAAGACCTCGGGGAACGTCAGCGCGCCGCGGTCGCCGCTCACCGGTGGGCCTCCACCGGCCGCAGCGCCAGGGAGCCGAGGCGAGGCCCGGGCTTGGGCCGCCGGGCCCGGTGGACCACCTCCCGAAGGCCGAACCGCTCGGCGAGCGCCCCCAGCCGCACGCCTTCGACGCTCTCCCGGGACACCCGGAAGCGCAGGGCCGCAGCCAGGCCGTCCGGACGGTTCGGCGGGGTGATGGACAGCTCCCAGGCCAGCTCCTCCGCCGGGTCGGGGCCCGCCCCGCGGACGTCGGCCGCCGCGTCGATCGCGGCGACGGCCCGTTCACGGCGCGCGGGCCCGACCAGCGCCCAGCAATGCCGTATGGCGCCCCGCACCAGGAGACTCTCGGGGGCCGGGTGCTCCGGATCCGCCTCTGCGAGCCGCTGCATCAGGCCGAGCACGGCTGCGGACTCCAACTCGGCGCGCTCCAGGCCGAATTCCCACCCAAGACGGCGAACCGTCGACCGCAGGCACGGCACGGCCAGCCAGAGCGTGACGAGCTGCCAGCCGGCCACCCGACCGCCGTCAGGACCGGCGGCCCCGCGGGCCTCCTGGTGGGCGAGCCGGATGGCCTGCTGCCAGATCGCCCGGCGGAGGACGCGATCCCGCGGGCGGCCGTAGAGACCCTGCCACGCCTCGGCGGGCGAGAGCCGGACCGGCCCCTCCGCTGCCTCCGCCGCGGGCAGGAGCAGCCGGCCGGGACGGAGCTGCGGCGAACCCGTCACCTGGCGGTGGAGCACCGCGAACGCACCGGTCGGTTCGGGGACGAGGGGGATCACTGCCACGGGTCGGTACCTCCTGGGGTGTCGGACGGAGTGGTGCCGGGACCGATGGGGCCGACCAGCCGCCGCCACTGCGCGCGCAGGCCGAGGACGAACTCCTGCAGGCCGAGGGCGAATCCGTGCGCCGCGTGGGACGCGGTCCGGCCGCAGGAGTGCGACTGGGTGCACGGGCAGACGAGCTGGTAGTGGTGATGGATGTTGACGTTGTTGCCGACGCCGTAGACGGCGGCTCCCTGCTCCACGGACTGCTCCACGGACTGCTCGACGGACTGCCGGAGCTGCTGATGCACGGCAGCCGGTGCAGGGTCCTGGGGAGAGACGGATCGAGCGGGGCCCGGGAGCGGAGCGGCCGGAGGGGCCGTCACCGGTAGTGCTCCTGACGGTCCGTCGTCGTGGTGAACGAGAGGGTCACGTCTCGGGCGATGGCGTTCGCGAGGGCGAGCCCCTGCTTCACCTCCTGAACTGTGCTCGTCCGAACCGTGCCCCGCACGCCGGTCGTGGACGGCCGGCCGGGAGGGTCGTCGTCCGGGACCGGGACGAGTGCCGCAGGACCGAGCGGGTTGCAAGGCGGCGGAGGGGGAGCGGCGAGCAGGCCACCGGACGGGGCCGGCACGTGGATCCAGGCGGGTACGCGGAACTTCTTGCCCGCGACCGTCGCGACGGTCCTGAGGAACCGGTCGGGGTGCAGTGCGCAGTACCTCGCGACCACGACGTCCTGGTACACGCGGTCCGAGACGATCACCCCGAGGTGGGTGGCGTCCGGGCTCGCCATCGCCATGACCTGCTTGAGCGCGTCGGCGTCCACCAGCCGGTGGGCTTCGTTGCGGGCCACCCCGTAGCCGTCGTCCGGCCCGCCGTCGGCCGGGAGCGGCCCGCAGGTCACGGCGGCGCGCAGCCGCAGCGGCCGGCCGGCGGCCGTGGTGTTGTGGTGGGCGGTCACCGCCTGCAACTCGGGGAAGAACCGGTCCAGCAGGGCGGTCAGGTGCTCCGGGGAGAACCCGAAGACGAGCCCGTCGCCGCTGTCGCGGGGAAAGAGCTTGTGATCCCGTACGGATGCGAGGCCGGCCCGGGCGAGGGCTTCGTCGACCAGCTCGCCGGTCGCCGCGCCGGCCTCGGCCTGGGTCGCGCCCGGCCGGCGGGTGAATTCCTCCTGGTCGAGGACCACGACACCGTGGTGGTCGGGCAGCGGGCCGCCCGGCCACGTGCGGCCGCCGCGGGCGGGGTTGGTCATCGGGCCTCCTGAGGGTGTGCTGTCCGGACCGGCTGCCGGGGCTACCGGGGCTACCGGGCCGGCCGGTGTGCCGGCTTCCCTCACGAGTGTCGGGTGACGCGTGGTGACGGCGTGCTTACGTTGGCAGCACGGGAGACGCGAGCGGAGTGGTACGCGCGCGTGGTGAAGAGGCGCACCCGCACGGAAAAGGTTCGGGAGAATAGCACCGGGGGCGTGGGGGTAGCCCGAACATCCGCCAACACCGGTTGAATCAACGGGACATGGGCGGCGGTGTCCTATCTTGCTGGGCATGTACGACACTGCGAATGGACGGTGGGTTCCCAGCGGGGGGCCGACCTTTCGGGACCTGATGGGTGACGAGCGGTGGCACGAGATGACCGACGGATGGCGGCCCAAGGTGCTCGAACCGGGCGAGCCGCTGATCCGCCAAGGTGACCGCACGCGGGAGGTCTGCGCCGTGGAGCGCGGCGTGCTCAGGATCGCGCGGTGGGAGGAAGGATTCGACGAACCGTCGGTGATCGCCTTCCGGGGCCCCGGCGACCTGATCGGGGAGACGCCCATGTTCGTCCCGGGCATGCCGAGGACGGCCCAGGTCGTCGCGCACACCGGGGCGGTCGTCCTGATCGGGCAGGCCGATCGGCTCAACCGCTTCCTGGAGAAGTCGAAGGGAGCTGAACGCCTACTTGCCGAGTACCTGTTCGGCCGGAACCAAGAGACGCTGATGATCCAGGGGCTCGGCGACCCGGAGGTCCGCCTGGCCGGCCTGGTGAGACCATTCGTCCGGAACGAGCGGCTGAAGGGCGGGGGCCGGGCCGGCCAGGTGGTGCTCAGGGTCAGCCGGGATCATCTGGCCCAGGGGCTCCGGCTGGGGTACCGCCGGGCCCGCCCGGTGCTGGACCACCTCTCGATCGGGCGCTTCCACAGCAAGGGGCTGCTGACGATCGACCTTGCGCGGTGGGCGAGTTGCGTGTCCCGGCTGGGTGCCTGAGCCGGGACACCCGCCGGACCGGGCCGGGCGTCACCCCGAGGCGACGAACGCGGCGCACGCCTCGAAGCCGTGGTGCCAGGCCTGGTCCATCAGATAGGCGCCGTTCAGCCCGCCGTCCGCGAGCTCGACGAAGCGGCCGCCCCTGGTGGCACGGGCGAGCCGGTGCAGCAGCCTGCGGCGGTCGGCCGCGTAGTGGCTGGTCGCGGAGAGCAGCAGCGCGGCCGTGAGGCGGGAGGGGCGCAGCCCGAGGCCGAGGGCCCGGTTCGCGAGCAGGAGGACGGCGGCCTGGGCGGCCGTGTAGGACGCGACGTGAGCGGCGCAGGCCCGGCGGCCCGCCGCCGCGCACTGCCCGGGGGTGTCGTCGTGCTGGGTCTTGGTGGCGGCCTGGTGGTCGGTCTGGATCCAGTGGTCGGCCACGTCGGCCGAGGCCCTGAGGAGGGCGTAGACGGCGGCGAACCGGGTGGCGCGGGGGACGGTGTTCGAGGTCACGGGTTTCTCCGGGTGTTCTGGTGCCGTTCGGCACTACGTGGAATGAGTCGTCGAGGGAGGTTGGTTGGTGACGGTTGATCGAGCGGTGGACGGCGGGACGGCGGACACGGGCGCGGGCGCAGGAACGGATCCGGTGGCCGGGGTCGGCTTGGGAGCGGTGCTGGATCCCGTGCAGTTGAACCGGATCGAGGCGCTCCACCGCGGGTTCAGGTACCAGCACCTCTACGCGGTGGCCTGTGTGCTGACCATGCCGGACACCGGGGCCCGGGTCCTCGTCACCGAGCGGGACGAGGACATCGAACTGGTGCTGCCGGGGCGGCGTGTGTACGTCCAGGTCAAGACCCGGACCGGGCCTCTGGGGTGGACGGACGTCAGGGGCGCCGTCGAGGGCTTCGCGGCGATCCGCGCCGAGCACGCCGCCCGCCGGCGGGAGGGTGAGCCGATCCTCCTCGTCGTCGCGAACACCGCGCCGGGGCCGGGGCTCGCCACCCGGATCGCCGGCCCGGACTGGCCCGCGGACATCCGCGTCCAGTGGCCGGGTGCCGCCGCACTCCCGGGGCTGCCGCCCGCCTGGCCCGGCCTGGACGAGGCCGTCGGCTGGTGCGAGGAAGCGGCCGCCCGGGTGCCGTTCGGCTCCCTCGCGCCACGCACCCTGGTGGCCAAACTGGCCGCGCACCTCCAGCACGTCGCCACCGGGGCGGGCGGGCATCGGGTGAGCGCGGACGAACTCCCGTCCCTGCTGGAGCAGTTCGTCCAGCAGTTGCAGGACTTTCCGGCGGCGCCCGAGCCCTGGTACCCGCAGCGGGACGAGCCGCCCGCGGAACGGGAGGACCGCCTGCGGCTGATCGTCGGCCTCGCGGGCGCGGGCAAGAGCAGCTGGGCCGGCCGGGCCGCCGCGCACTGCGCCGGCACGGTGGTCTACTTCGACGTCGGCGACCTGGCCTCCGCCTCGGTGCCGTCCTCGCTGGCGCGCGAACTCTCGGCACGGCTCCTGGCGACCGCCGGGCACCCCGCCGAGGCGGCCGTGCTGCCGAGCGGCAGCGCGCTCGAACTGCTGGCCGCCGTCGACCGCGGGCTGGTCCGGGACGAACGGGTCACCGTGATGCTCGACAACGCCCACCGGCTGGACCACCCGGACCTCCGTGCGCTGCTGGAGGCCGCGTCCCGCGTCCGGTTCGTCCTGCTGGCACGGCCGTGGGAGGGCCAGCGTCCGCTGGAGGCCTACCTGGGGATCTCCGGTGAGGCCCTGCACGGCTGGGACGAGGACACCGTCGCCGCCGTCTTCACCCGCGCCGGCTGCGCGCTGGACCACCCGACGGCCCAGGCCGTGCTCGAACTCACCGGCGGCCTGCCGATGTTCGTCGCCAACGCCGCACAGCTGACCCGTGACGCCTTCGGCGCCGACGCCCGGGCGTTCTGCGCGGCGCTGCGGGACCGCCTGCACCTCACCCCCACCGTCCAGGAGATCCTGATCGGGGACGTCTTCGGCCGGCTCGGCGACACGGCGCGCGTGGTCGCGGCCGGTCTCGCGGTGGCGGAGGTGCCGCTCACCGCCGCCGAGGCCAGCGCGCTGACGGGTGCGCTGACGGGTGCGCTGACCACGGTGACGGCTGCGGCTCGTGCCGGGGCGTTGCGGGAACTCGTCCTGCGGGGCGTCGCCCAGACGTTCGCCGACGGGCGGGTGAAACTCCACGACGCGGCGCGCCTGGCTGCCGGTGGGGAGGCGGAGCAACTACGGCCCGACCGCCTGGACGCGGCTCGCCGCGTGCTCTCGGAGTTGCTGCAGGACGACCTGAACCGCATCCGCGACGTCCGCCGGTTCGGGCGCTGGCTGCGACTGCAGGCGGACCTCGGGAGGGTGGACGTGCTGGTGGAGATCGCCGGTGACGAGTTCTTCCGGGAGATCGGCTTCCCGGCCGAGCTCAGGGCGGTGCTCGAAGCCGTCGCGGCGGACCCGGGGCAGTCCACCGGTCACCGGTTCCGGGCCGCCAACGCCCTCGCCACCTGGTGCCACGACCTCGGGGACCGCGACGGCCTCCTGGCCGGGGTCGAGCGACTGCGGTCGCTGGCCGCGGGCGGAGACCTGGACGCGTACGAGCGGGGCACCCTGGCGCTGCGGCTGCTGAACACGGCCGGCCTGCGTGGCGATGCGAAGGCCCTGCGAGGGGCGTATCAGGAGGCGCTCTCGCTGGCGGACACCGCACAGGCCGTGCGCATCGTCCGGTACACCTACGCGACCGGGCTCCTGGAGCTCGGCCGCCACGAGGAGGCGGCCGCGGAGGCGTTCGGGGTCGGCACGGCGTACTTCGACCATCTCGGGCTGGAGCCCGACGACGTCCTCGGCGCATCCGCGGCGGAGATCCGGGCCCTGGTCGCGCCGGTCGACTCCTGGCTGGACGACTGCAAGCATGTCGCCGACTGCCTCTTCCTGTACGTGTGTTGCTGCCGTCACCTGAACCGGCCGTACGGCTTGGCCGCGTTGCACGCGATGAAGTTCTACGAGGTCTCGGGGGCGTGGCGCTCGCTCGTCACCGTCGGCCAGGACGCGGTGGACGATCTCGTGGAGGCCGGCGCGCTGGAGGACGCGCTGGAGCTGATCGACCGGCACCTGTTGCCGCTGACCGGTCACTTCGCCCTGTTCGGGGAGGTGATCGGGCTGCGTTCGCAACGGGCCGTGCTCACCGCCTGGTTGGGCGACCCGCAGGCCGCCCTGGCCCAGCTGGACGCGCTCGAACAGTACGACCTCACCGGCGGGCAGGCGCGGGACATCCGCTCGCAAAGGCAACTGGTGGAAGCCATCGGCGGCCCCGAGGGCCCGATGACCGGGGATCCGCGGCGCCCGGCATGACCGGGTGGGCCGTCCGGGTGAGGCGCGGCGGACCGCCTTCACCCGGCCGAGGGAGATCGGTCACCCGGTTGTCTCAGCGGGGTTGCGGCGTGGGCGGGTTCGTGCGGGTTCGTGTGCAAATCTGTGCTGGTGCCCGCGGGGCGGCCGGGTGTTTTCGTGGCCGGCTCCGGGGTGCTTCTTCATGCCAGAGACCAGAGACCACCCAAAGGACATCTGATGTCGCTTCGTGGAAACATCCGCAAGTTCGCCGTGATCGCGGCCGTGACGGGTGCCGCTGCCTTCGCGGCGCCGGCGCCGGCGATGGCGCACTGGCACGCGTCGGACATGTCGTCCAGCCAGAGCCTGGAGCAGGGCTCGGCCGGCGTCGGCCTGTTCGGCCCGCACGCCAGCTGGTTCAACTTCCACGAGAGCAGCGAGGACTCCTGCATCGGCGACTGTGGCTGATCCGGCCAATCCAGTAGTGGGCCCGGGGAGTGTTCGGCGCTCCCCGGGCTCACGCGTGTCCGCTGGGCTCCAGCTGCGGGACGTCGGCCGGCTGTGAGAGCCGGCTCGGCCACCAGACGTGCCGGTCGAGGTCGACGGTGAGCGCGGTGACCAGCACCGACCGCACCACCAGGGTGTCGATGAGCACGCCGAGCGCGACGGCGAACCCGATCTCGGCGAGGGCCACGACGGGCAGGGTGCCGAGCACGGCGAAGGTGCTGGCGAGGATCAGGCCCGCCGAGGTGATGACGCCGCCGGTGGCCGCGAGCCCGGCGACCGCGCCCTGGCGGGTGCCGCGGTGGGCGGACTCCTCGCGGACGCGGGTCATCAGGAAGATGTTGTAGTCGATGCCCAGGGCGACCAGGAAGACGAAGACGAACAGCGGGAACGCGTTGTCCTCGCCCTGGAACCCGAAGACGTGCTCGAAGAAGAACACGCTGATGCCGAGCGCCGCCGCGTACGAGAGCACGACGGTCGCGATCAGCACGAGCGGCGCGGTGACGGCCCGCAGCAGCAGCGCGAGGATGACCAGGACGACGCCGAGGACGAGCGGGATGATCGCCCGGTTGTCGTTGCCGGCGGCCCGCCCGGCGTCGAGGATCACCGCCGTGTTGCCGCCGACCTTGGCGTCCGCGCCCGGGACGGCGTGGACGGTGGCGCGGACCCGGTCGACGGTGTCCTTCGCGGTCTGGCTGTCCGGCGGGTCGGTGAGCGTGGCCTGGAAGAGGGCCTGCCCGCCGTGCGTCACGGGCACCGACGTCCCGGCGACGCCCGGCGTGGACTGGGCGGCGGTCCGTACGGTGCCCGCGTCCACGGCCGTCGAGATGACGGTGAGCGGGGAGCCCGTGCCACCGGGGAAGTGCTGCTCCAGCACCCGCTGGCCGACGACGGAGTCCGGGGTTCCGGTGAAGGAGGCGGCCGTGCCGAGCCCGTTGGCGTTGAGCGAGACCAGCCCCGCGCAGCAGGCCGCGAGGGCGAGCGCCGTGCCGACCCACACCTTGCGCGGACGGCGGGCGATCCACGCGCCGATGTGCGCCCAGCGGCCCGTCTTGGTGGGTTCGGCCGTGCCGTAGCCGGGCTTGACCGGCCAGAACACCCACCGTCCCATGATCACCAGCAGCGCCGGCAGCAGCGTGAGCATGGCCGCCAGTGCGACCACGACCCCGATGGCGCAGACCGGTCCGAGGCCGCGGGTGGAGTTCATCTCGGCGATCAGCAGGCACAGCATCGACGCGACGACCGTCGCCGAGGACGCCAGGATCGCGGGCCCGGCCCGGTGCAGGGCGAACGCCATCGCCTCGTGGCGGTCCTCGTGGCGGCGCAGCTCCTCGCGGTAACGGGCGGTGAGCAGCAGGGCGTAGTCGGTGCCCGCGCCGAGGACGAGGACGATGAGGATGCCTGCGCTCTGCGCGTTGACGGTGAGCCCGGCGTGCTTGGCGAGCAGGTAGATGACGGCCTGGGAGACGGTGAGCGCGCCGGCGGCGGAGACGAGGGGGAGCGTCCAGAGCACCGGGCTGCGGTAGGTGAGCAGCAGCAGGATGATCACGACGCTGACGGTGGCGGCGAGCAGCGAGCTGTCGATGCCGGCGAACGCCTTGGCCTGGTCGGCGCCGACCCCGGCCGGGCCGGTGACGTGGGTGGTCATGCCGTGGCTGCCGGCGGCGGCGGTGGCGCGCAGGCTGTCGACGGCCGGGCGCAGGCCGTTCCAGCCGTTGGTGCCGACGTCGATCGGGACGATGGTCTGCATGGCCTGCCCGTCGCCGGAGACCACCGGCCCGACGACCGTCCCGAGGACGTGCGGGGCGCTCGCGAACGTGACGGCGTCCCGGACGCCCTGGGCGCGGTCGGCGGGGGTGAGGCCGCCGGGGCGCTGGTAGACGACGACGGCCTGGGCGGTCTCGATCGGCTGGAAGGCGCGCTGCTCGTTCAGCACCTTCGTCGACTCGGCGTTGCCGGGCAGCCAGCTGGACGCCTGGTTGTCCTCGGCGCCCATCAGCTTCCCGGCGAGTGGGCCGGTGACGACCAGCAGGATCAGCCAGATCGCCAGCACCACCCACTTGCCGCGGCGGCCGCAGGGCAGCGCGGCGAGGTTGCGGGTCGCGGTCATCGGGGGACCCCCAGGAGCCGGAGGCAGTGACCCGTCCAGCCTGCCACCGCCGCTACGGACCGGCAGCCCGAGCGGCGGTGTGCGGTCGGCTACACGCTGACGGCGGCCCGCTCGCGCAGCTCCTTCAGGGCCGTGATGTCCATCGCGTGCCCCGTGCCGTCCCCGCCGTGCTTGCGGTCGGGCGTCTCGACGACCAGCGGCACGCCGGCCGTCGCCGGGTGCTCGAACAGCTCCCGGAACGGCTCCGCGCCGATCATCCCGGCGCCGATGTTGGCGTGCCGGTCCTTGCGCGCGCCGACGACGTCCTCCGAGTCGTTGGCGTGGATCAGCCGTAGCCGGCCGGGCCCCGCGGCGGCGACCAGCGTGTCCAGGGCCGCGGTGACGCCGCCGGGGACGGCGAGGTCGTGCCCGGCGGCGAAGGCGTGGCAGGTGTCGAGGCAGACGCCGACCTTCGGGTGGCCCTCCAGCGCCTCGACGTACTCGGCGAGGTCCTCCATGCGCGAGCAGAGCGAGCTGCCCTGACCGGCCGTCGGCTCCAGCAGCAGCCAGGGCGCGTCGTCGCCGAGCGCGTCGAGCTCGTCCAGCAGCGGCCGGACGTCCGCCCGCACCTGCGCCATCGCCTCGGCCCGGCGGGAGCGGCCGCCGGGCGCGGTGCCGACGGCGGAGCCGGTGTGCAGGACGACGCCGAGGGCGCCGATGGCGTGCCCGCGCAGCAGCGAGTGGCGCAGGGAGACGGCGGAGCGCTCGCGCGTCGCGGGGTTGTCGGAGCCGAAGTTGATCAGGTAGGGCGCGTGCACCCAGGCCGGGACGCCCTGCTCGGCGCAGGCGGCGCGGAACTCCTCGTCCTGCGCCGGGTTGCCCGGGGGCGTGGCCCAGCCGCGCGGGTTCGCCACGAACACCTGCACCGTCTCGGCGCCGACCCGCCGCGCGTACGGGAGGCCGGTCCCGGCCAGCCCGCGGGCGGCGACCGGCACGTGGGCGCCGATCGGGTTGCGGACGGTGGCGGCGGGCGGTACGAGAGCGGTGCTGTTCACGGCCCCGAGCATGCCACGCGGCCGGGCGTGTCCCGAAAACGGGCCCGGATGGCGGGCACCGGTC
>NZ_JBFBDY010000059.1:20817-23871 GCF_040683475.1 Kitasatospora sp. NPDC093558
CGGGCGGGCCGATACGCCGCCCCGGCGCGCCCCGGCCCGTCCCGCCACGCCGGGCGGCACCCCCGTCCGGCCGACGCCCCGTCAGTCCCGCAGCCCAGCCCTGGTGGCGGGCCCACCCGGGCGCCCATAGCGTCGATTCGGTCATCCCCACCAGCCGTCACCACCCGCACACACCGCGTACCGCGAAGGAAGAGCGTCGCGCCCGGGCGTCCCGGCGCCGACGGCGTCCCGGTCCCTGCGCGGAGGAAAGAACAGGTCCACACATGTCCACGCGACGGGTCCACCACCTCGCCGCGGCCACCGCCGCGGTCTGCTCCCTGACCACCGTCCTCGCCGCCACCACCCCCGCCCACGCGGCCGGCCCCGCCCTGCTCCTCGTTTACCCGGGCGACTCGATCCAGCAGGCCGTCGACGCCGCCAGGCCCGGCGACACCGTCCAGGTCCTGCCCGGCACCTACCGCGGCAGCGTCCGCATCACCACCCCCGGCCTCACCCTGCGCGGCTCCGGCCCGGCCAGCATGATCGTGCCCGGCGACGGCACCGAGAACGCGTGCGCCGCCGCCGGACACGGCCTGTGCGTCGCCGGCCCGGAGGACGCCCCGCTCCAGGGCCTCACCGTCGAGGCGCTGGACGTGAGCGGCTTCCGCAAGAACGGCATCGACATCACCGGCACCACCGGGATGACCGTGCGGGCCAACACCGTCCACGACAACGGCGAGCAGGGCATCAGCCAGGAGGTGTCGACGCGCGCCTCGATCGTCGCCAACGACGCCCACCGCAACGGCCAGTCCGGCGTCTTCCTCGCCAACTACGTCAACCGCAAGGCCGGTGCGCCCGTCATCGGCACCGTCGTGGCCGGCAACCGCCTCACCGACAACCGGATCGGCGTCACCGTCCGCCGGCTGCGCGGCCTGAGCGTCGAGGGCAACGACATCCACGCCAACTGCGGCGGCGTGTTCATCGTCGGCGACGAGACCACCCCCAGGGCCGGCGACCTCGACGTCACCCGCAACACCGTCACCGGCAACAACAAGTACTGCGAGGCCACCCCGCGGCTCGGCGCGATCCAGGGCGCCGGCGTCGTCCTGACCGGCGTCGAGGCGGCCAGGGTCACCGACAACGAGATCCACGACAACGTCGGCGCCTCGGACTTCTCCGGCGGCGTCGTGCTCTTCAAGAGCGTCGTCGGCGTGGCCAACACCCGCAACGCCATCACCGGCAACCGGCTCAGCGGCAACGCCCCGGCCGACCTCGCCGACCGCGACACCGGCACCGACAACGCCTTCGCCCGCAACGACTGCTCCGTCTCCGAGCCGTCCGGCCGCTGCTGAAACCGCACCCACCCCGAGGGACCACCCATGACCACCGCACCCGCCCACACCAGCCCCCAGGCCGCGATGCGCCTGCGCGAGCTCGTCTTCGGCGCCGCCTGCGCCGCCGCCGTCCGGGCCGCCGCCCGGCTCGGCGTCGCCGACGCGCTCGGCGACACCCCGATGACCGTCACCGAACTCGCCGACGCGCTCGACACCGAACCCCGCCCGCTGCGCCGCCTGCTGCGCGCGCTCACCTGCTACGGCATCTTCGCCGAGACCGCCGGGCCCGGCGGGACGCACGGCGACCGCTTCGAACACACCGAGATGTCCCGCCTGCTGCGCGAGGACGCCCCCAACTCGCTGCGCTACATCTCCCTGTGGTGCACCGAGCCGTGGACCTGGGAGGCCTGGCCGAAGCTGGACGAGGCGGTGCGCTCGGGCCGCAACGTCTTCCCCGAGCTGTTCGGCAAGGAGTTCTTCGACTACCTGCACAGCGACGCGCACGACTCGGCGAGGGTCTTCGACAAGGCGATGACCACCTCCAGCCGGCAGTCCGCCCGGGACTTCGCCGACTACCTGGACCTCACCGGCATCGACTCGGTGGCGGACATCGGCGGCGGCCAGGGCCACGTCCTCGCCAGCCTGCTGGAGAAGCACCCGGCGCTCCACGGCACCCTGCTCGACCTGCCCAAGGTCGTGGCCGGGGCGGACCCGAGGCTCCAGGACGGCGGCGCGTTCTCGGCGCGGGCCCGGCTGGTGCCGGGGGACTGCCGCAAGGACATCCCCGTCCGCGCCGACCTCTACATCATCAAGAACATCCTGGAGTGGGACGACGAGAGCACCCGCCGCACCCTCGGCAACGTCGTGGCCGTGGCCCCGCCGGGCGCGCGCGTCGTGGTCGTCGAGAACCTCGTCGACGACAGCCCGTCGATGCGCTTCACCACCGCGATGGACCTGATGCTGCTGCTCAACGTCGGCGGCGCCAAGCACTCCAAGGACAGCCTGGTCGAGCTGATGGAGGAAGCCGGCCTGGACGTCTGCGAGGTCCGCCCGGTCAACCCCTACCTGCACGCCTTCGAGGCCACCGTCAAGGGCTGACCGCCGACCCGCGGGAAACGGCCGCTGCTCCCCAACTCAACTGGGAGTAGCGGCCGTTGGACGCTCAGGCCCGATGTGACGATCAGGCCCGATGTGACGACTCCAGGTGCGCGAACACGACCACGTTGTCGAGGTAGTCCCGCCGCTTCTTGTCGTACACGCCGCCGCAGGTGATCAGCCGCAGCTGCGCGTCCGGGGTCTTCCCGTACACCTTCTGGTCGGGGAAGGCGTTCTTGGCGAAGGTCTCGACGGAGTCCACCGAGAACACCGCGACGGTGCCGTCCGCCCGCGTCACCTCGACCTTGTTGCCCGGCAGCAGCAGGCTCAGCAGCAGGAAGACCGCCGGGCCCTTGGTGGTGTCGACGTGGCCGGCCACCACGGAACTGCCGCGCTCGCCCGGGGTCACGCCGTCGCGGTACCAGCCGACGAGGTTCTTGTCGTCCGGTGGCGGGGCGTTGAGCTGGCCCGCGGGGTTGAGCGTCAGCTCGGTGAAGGGGGCGTCCACGGCGATCTGCGGGATCCGCAGCCGGGTCGGCTTGGACCGCTTCAGCACCGGGGCGCCCGGTGCACCCGGTGCGCTCGCGGCGGCCGGTGACGCCGACGGGCCGGGCGCGGCCGGTGCGGTGGCGGCCGGGGGAGCGGC
>NZ_JBFBDY010000060.1:0-23715 GCF_040683475.1 Kitasatospora sp. NPDC093558
GGCCCGCCCCGCCGCGCCCCGCGGGGACGTGGGGGTGGCCCCAGGCCCCCCGGTTCGGATGCGGGCGGGGGACGTGGGCCCGGGCGGCCGCGCGTGTGTGTGGCGTGCGGCCGCCCGGGGGCGGGGCCGGGGCCCCAGGCCTGTGCGGGGGTCAGCGGATGGGGAGGACTCGGGTGTGTTCCTCGTGGACGGCTTCCAGGGCGTTGGGGTTGAGGCCGAGGAGCTTCAGGATGGTCGGGGCGATCTGCTTGGTTTCGACCTGCTCGTCCTCGTGGCGGCCGTTCGGGGTGGCGGCGCCGGTGACGACCAGGGGGACGCTCAGGTCGTCGGGGTGGGCGCCGCCGTGTTCGGCGATCTTGCTGCCGCCGGTGTAGACGACGCCGTACTGGGCGACGCCGAAGACGTCGGGCACGCGGGGGTCGCCCGGGTCGACGCCGAAGTGGTCGGCGGCGTCCTCGCCGGCGTAAGCCTTCTCGATGCCGCTCCGGGTGAACGGGCGGGCCTTGCCGTTGATGTCGACGCCGTTGCCGCTCTGCGCCAGCAGGTAGTCCTTGGCGAAAGCGGTGGCGGCCTCGGAGCGGTCGATGAGCCAGAGCAGCACGCCGTCGTCGTCGACCGCGTGGGCGACGAGGTTGCCGGCGCCCGGGTGGGCGGCCTTCCAGGCGGCGTTGAGGCCGTCCAGCAGCGGGCCGTCGTCGATCCGGTTGAGCGCGGCCGGGTCGGTCGGGGACTGGCCGTGCTTGGCGGACAGGATGATCGTGGTGGAGCCGTCCAGGTGCTGGGCGCGCAGTTCGGCGGTCAGCGCGCCGATCTGCTGGTCGACGAACTCCAGGCTCTTCTCGACCAGCGGGCCGGGCACGCCCTTGGTGACGTAGCCGCCCTGGAGGCCGTCGGAGCTCTTGAGCTTCTGCGCGGTGGAGACCGACTGGAGGTTCAGGCCGAAGACCGCGGGGGTGCCGACCTTCTCGGAGCGGCTGTGGTCGTAGCCGTCGATCTCGTTGAGGACGGCCTGCACCTTGTACGAGTCGTACTGCTGGGTGGCCTTGTTGTCCTTGGTCCAGTCGCCGCTGTACCCGGTCGCCTTGCTGTTGATCTCCGGGGTGAAGAGGTCCTGGATGCCCTCACCCGAGGGGCCGTTGAGGATGTCGTAGGCGGCGTGCTTGTCGGACCACGCGGTGCGCAGCCCGGCCTGGCGGGCCACCTCGAAGACGGTGTTCACCTGGAGGTAGGAGTGCGGGTAGACCGGCTTGCAGGTGTCCGGGTCGACCGGCAGCTTGGCCGGGTCGAGGAGGGTCTGCGGCCGGCCGGTCATCTGCAGGATGGAGCCGGGCAGGCCGGCGAGGCCCTGGCCGGCGTCGAGCGCGTTCTGGTTCCGGTCGAGGTCCTCGGTGAGGTCGACCTCGACGCCGGGCTTGGCGTTCCGGCAGTCGGTGGTGCCGGCCGGGAGCAGCGCGGCGTCGTAGGTGTCGTCGTAGTAGATGCCGGTGGTGCCCGGGCCGCCGCCGGTGAGCTGCGCGACCATGCCGGGGAAGGAGTCCGAGGGGTTGGTGGTGCTCGCGTGGGTGTATTCGACTCCGCCGCGGACCAGCCGGGCCAGCGCGGACTGGGGGTGTTCGGCCACGAACCGGGCCAGGTCCGACTGGTGGAGGCCGTCGACCGAGACCAGCAGCACGTGCTTGGCGTGGGCACCGCGGCCCTCCTCGGCGGCGGCTGCCTGGGCGACGGTGGATCCGGCCAGCACACCGGCGGCGCCGAGCGTGGCGGCGAGCCGGAGATAACGACGGGTCACGGAGGTCTCCTGTTGAGGGGGAGGTTGGGGAAGTTGGCTGCGGCCGTGCGGTCATAGGGTGGGAGGCCCCGGTATACCTGCGGCGGCCAGGGAATGAACAGTTCCGGACTCCTCTGCGGAGAAATTCGAGAATTCGGCGAATCTCACCAAGTGGACTCACCGGAAACGGAATTGGTGAACATGCACCGTCAATGAACGGGCTCCCGGAAATGTCCCCGGCCGCGGCGATCCGGAGAGTCCGGAACGTCGCGGCCGGGGGTGGGTGAATCGGTGAGGCGAATCGGCGGGTGAGTGAGCGGCTGAGTGAGCGGGTGAATCAGTCGTCGGTCGTGGTCGTGGTGTACGGGGCCCGGGCGTGGGCGGCGGCGTACATCAGGGCGGGTTTCATCTTGGGCCAGAAGTAGGAGTCCTGGCAGGAGTAGGCGGGCATGAAGCCGGAGCAGCCTCGGGAGTCGCTGTCGCCGACCTCGATGGTGAAGCTGGCGGTGCCGAGCTTGTCGTAGATCCAGTCGTCGGTGCCGCCGGCGGCGTCGTAGAGGATCTCGCCGGCCTGGCCGGGCTGGTAGTTGGTGAGGGCGCCGAGTTTGCCGGCCAGGGCGCGCAGGGCGGCGTCGTTGCCGGTGTGGACGGCGTGATCGTGGGCCCACGGGAAGATGACCATGCTGGCGTCGCTGTGCAGGGTGATCATCATGCCGCGGGTGTCCGCCGGGGCGGGGTCGGAGTCGCCCGGGCCGCGCACGGCCGGGTAGAGGTTGCGGAACAGGCCCTCCAGGGCCGTGTTCTCGACTTCCGAGTCGGCCTGCGGTCCGAGGTAGACCTCGGAGCACGGGTCGGTCGAGGTGCCGAGTCCGCCCCAGTGGGTGCCGGCGTTGCGGTTGAGGTCGACGCCGATCTGGCCGGTGAAGTCGCAGCCGGAGCCGTTCGAGTCGTCGGCGTTCTTGCGCTGGTAGAGCGGGGTGTTGCCGCCCTGCTGGACGATGTCGACGCCGTCGGGGTTGGCGATCGGCACGACCCAGATCTCGGTGGAGTCGAGGAGCGCGGTGACCTCCTGGTCGGTGCCGTATCCGCCGGTGAGGTGGTCGATCCAGCGCCAGGACGTTTCGCCGGTGGTCAGCTCGCGGGCGTGGATCTGGCTCATCAGGAAGAACCGGGGTTTGGCCGAGTTGGGCGAGAGCGCGCAGTCGTTCCCGGTCCGTTTGGTGATGCAGACGGCCTTGAGGTCGTAACCGCCGGGCCGTCCGTTCTGCTTGCGCCAGGACTGTCCGTACGTCACCTCGGTCGCCAGGTCCGGGTGCTGGGCGGTGACTTGGTCGAGGTGGGCGTAGTGGGCGTTGACGGTGTGGTAGCCGCCGTCGTACGTCTCGTTCGGGTCGCCCGCCACCAATTGTCCGCTCTTGGGGCGGAGTTGGAGCGGTGCCTGGGCCGGATCGGGCATCGTCCGCTCGACCGTCGGGGTGAAGCCGAGGAGTCGCAGCCGGGTGCCGGCGCGGGCGTCGCCGAGGACGAACAGGTCGTCGCCTTGCCGGTGTTCGAGCAGGTCGAAGCCTGCGCCGGTGAGTGTCTGGGCGTCTGCCGCGGTGTGGGTGGGGACGCGGAAGACGAAGACGTTCCCGGCGCTCGGCCGGTGGGTGTTCTGGGCCGTCGCGCTCGGTACGGCGGACAGGGCGAGCGCGGTGAGTGCGGCGACGGTGCCGGCCGCGAGGGCGATGGAGCGCTTCCTGGCCATGGGGGGCCTCCGGAGTCGTGGGGGTGTCGCGGGGGAGCGGCGGCGGGGCAGGCGTGGGAGCAGGAGCAGGAGCAGGAGCAGGAGCAGGAGCAGGGAGCGAGGAGGAGCGCACGAGCCGAATGTCAGGGTCATGACATCAAGCGCGTCGCATGCCGCCACCACCGTCTCTGAAGCAAAGCGCCGCCCTGACCATCAGTCAACTCCCGGAGAGGAGTTTTCCGTTGTGGCCAGGGCGGTCGAGCGAGGCGAACGGCGCCCGGGCGGCCCGGACGGCGCGTGTCGCAATCAGCCCTCCTCGCGCCAGCCCTCGTACTCGGCGGCGAGCGCGTCCAGGGTGCGCAGCCGGGCCGGGGTCCACCCGTCCTCCGGGGGTTCGACGACGACCAGCCACTGGGCGTCCTCGGCGTCGTCCTCGCCGGCCAGGGCGTCGCGGACGACCTCCAGGTCGCCGAGGTCGGGCTGGGTGGCGCCGAGTTCCTCCGCGGCCTCGTCGGCGGCGTCGCGGTCGGGCAGGACGAGCAGTTGCCGGGCGTGCGGGTCGTCGACGTCCGGCTGGTCGGTGGTGTGGTCTTCGGTCACCGGCCCATTGTCCAGGTCCGCCGGCGGCGGGCGCGCAGGTCCGGCGGGGGCTGTCCGTGCTCCGTGGGATGCTGGTGGGGATGGCCAGGAAGAGTGCACCCGACGACCTGCTCGCCCCGCTGACCCTCGCGGTCGGCCAGGAGGAGCTGCTGCTCGACCGCGCGGTCGCCCAGGTGGTGGCGGCGGCGAAGGCGGCGGATCCGGACACCGACGTGCGGGATCTCCCGCCCGGGGGGCTCCAGCCCGGGAGTCTGGCCGAGCTGACGACGCCGTCGCTGTTCGCCGAGCGCAAGGTGATCGTGGTCAGGGCCGCCCAGGACCTCTCCGCCGACTCCGTGAAGGAGGTCAAGGCGTACATCGAGGCCCCGGCCGAAGAAGTGATCATGGTGCTGGTGCACGCGGGCGGCGCCAAGGGCAAGGGCCTGCTGGACGCGGGGCGCAAGGCGGGTGGCCGGGAGGTGGCCTGCGCGAAGCTGGCGAAGGCGAGCGAGCGGCTGGCCTTCGTCAAGGGCGAGTTCCGCACGCTGGGGCGCTCCGCGACGCCGGAGGCCTGCCAGGCCCTGCTGGACGCGCTCGGCAGCGACCTGCGCGAGCTGGCCGCCGCGTGCAGCCAGCTCACCTCGGACGTCGAGGGCGCGATCGACGAGACCGTCGTGGCCCGCTACTACAGCGGCCGGGCCGAGGCCACCGGCTTCGAGGTGGCGGACCTGGCCGTGACCGGCCGGGCGGCGGAGGCGCTGGAGCGGCTGCGCTGGGCGCTGGCGGTCGGGCAGCCGCCGACGGGCATCACCTACGCGCTGGCGTCCGGCGTGCGCAGCATCGGGCGGCTGGCGAGCGCCGGGCGGAACATGCGCCCGGGTGATCTGGCGCGCGAGCTGGGCATGCCGCCGTGGAAGGTCGACCGGGTGCGTCAGCAGATGCGCGGCTGGACGGGCGACGGCGTGGCCGTCGCGCTGACGGCGATCGCGCAGGCGGACGCCGCGGTCAAGGGCGGCTCGGACGATCCGGCCTACGCCCTGGAGCGCGCGGTGGTCGCGGTGGCGCGCGCCGCCCGTGCGGGCAGCCGTCCCTCGTACTGAGCGGCGTACGGCAACCGTCTTTCGTACTGAGCGGCGTACACGGTAACCGTCCTTCGTACTGAGCGGCGTACGGCGCGGGCAGGGGCGCCTGGGGCAACTCGACCGTCCGCGCACGGCCCCCCGAAAGCGACGGCCGAACGCAACAGGCGCCGTGGCCGGCCTCTGGGGAAGAGGCGGACCACGGCGCCTGCCGTACTGCCGTGTGCACCGCACCCGCGTGGCGAACGCAGGCCGCGTGCGGTGCGAGTCTCGCGCGCCTCAGGGTTCCGGGTAGAGGGCCGGGTCGCCCTGGGGCGTCGGGGGCAGCGGCCCCCGGGGGCGTCAGGCCTGGGCGGCGGTGTTGACGCGCTTGGTGATGGCCGACTTCTTGTTGGCGGCCTGGTTGGCGTGGATGACGCCCTTGCTCACGGCCTTGTCGAGCGCCTTGGAGGCGGCGCGGGCCAGCACGACGGCCTTCTCGGTCTCGCCGGCGGCAGCGGCCTCACGGGCCTTGCGCAGAGCGGTCTTCAGCGAGGACTTGACGGCCTTGTTGCGCAGGCGCGCCTTCTCGTTGGTCTTGTTGCGCTTGATCTGGGACTTGATGTTCGCCACGAAGGAGCCTCAGTCTTGTCTAAAAAGGATCATGGGGGTCCCCCCGGCCGAAGGCTGGGGGAGGGCTGCACCGGCGGCCGTCGGACCAGCTGAGAGGGCATGCCGAGGCCAGGTGCAGCTGACCACGCTACCAGGGGGCCGCTGCCCGCCCCAAACCGGCGGGGGTGCCGGGCCCGGCCCGCTACGCGTCGAGCACGGGCTCGCCGTAGTGCTCGACCTCGGGGAAGGGCCGGTAGAAGCGGTGCAGCAGTTCCCGCCAGCGTTCGTACTCGGCGGAGCCGCGGAAGCCCTCGGTGTGGTCGGCGAGGGTCTCCCACTCGACCTGGAGCAGGAACCGCGAACCGCGCCCCTCGTCCAGGCAGCGCCGCAGTTGCAGTGAGCGGAAGCCGCGCTGGACGGTGATCAGCGGCCGGGCCTCGGCGAAGGCGGCGAGGAACTCGTCCTCCCGGCCGGGCAGGACGTCGAGCAGGGCGCTTTCCAGGATCATGGGACACCATCCAACCCCGGCCGGACCGGCATGGGAAGCCGGGTGGGAAGCGCATGGGAAGCCGGGCGGGAAGCCGCGCGGGAAGGCCGGCACCGCACCCCCACGAACGACCCGGGCCGGACCGAACGGCGGCCCGCGCCGGGGTCGTGGGAAGATGGGAGGAACTATTTCGATCGGACGAGACTGTCCGGTCCCCCGGGAAGCCGGTCAGCGATGACCCGGACACCCCCGGCCCCGGACCAACGGAGAATCGGACCAAGGTGCCCGCGACCCCCAGCAATGTGCCAGAGCCCAGCCGTACCGACCCGGCGCTGATCCGCAACTTCTGCA
Organism: Kitasatospora sp. NPDC093558; assembly: GCF_040683475.1. Lineage (NCBI taxonomy): Bacteria > Bacillati > Actinomycetota > Actinomycetes > Kitasatosporales > Streptomycetaceae > Kitasatospora > Kitasatospora sp. NPDC093558. The sequence goes on from NZ_JBFBDY010000060.1 coordinate 6,582, forward strand.
TCATCGCCCACATCGACCACGGCAAGTCGACGCTCGCAGACCGGATGCTGCAGATCACCGGCGTCGTCGACCCGCGGCAGATGCGCGCCCAGTACCTCGACCGCATGGACATCGAGCGTGAGCGCGGCATCACCATCAAGTCGCAGGCGGTCCGCCTCCCGTGGGCGCCGAAGACCGGGCCGAACGCCGGGTCCACGCACATCCTCAACATGATCGACACCCCCGGCCACGTGGACTTCACGTACGAGGTGTCCCGCTCCCTCGCCGCGTGCGAGGGCACCATCCTGGTGGTCGACGCTGCCCAGGGCATCGAGGCGCAGACCCTCGCCAACCTGTACCTGGCGCTGGAGAACGACCTCACGATCATCCCGGTGCTCAACAAGATCGACCTGCCGGCCGCCCAGCCGGAGAAGTACGCCGCCGAGATCGCGCACATCATCGGCTGCGACCCCTCCGACGTGCTCCAGGTCAGCGCCAAGACCGGTCTCGGTGTCGAGGACCTGCTGGACCACATCGTCAACACGATCCCGGCCCCGGTCGGCGTCAAGGACGCCCCGGCCCGCGCGATGATCTTCGACTCGGTGTACGACGCCTACCGCGGCGTGGTCACCTACGTCCGTGTCGTGGACGGTCAGCTCACCAAGCGCGAGCGCATCGCGATGATGTCCACCGGCGCGACCCACGAGCTGCTGGAGATCGGCGTCATCTCGCCCGAGCCGAAGGTGGCCGACGGCCTCGGCGTCGGCGAGGTGGGCTACATCATCACCGGTGTGAAGGACGTCCGGCAGTCCAAGGTCGGTGACACGATCACCTCGCAGAACAAGGGCGCCACCGAGCCGCTCGGCGGCTACAAGGACCCGCGCCCGATGGTGTTCTCCGGCCTGTACCCGCTGGACGGCTCGGACTACCCGCTGCTGCGCGACGCCCTGGACAAGCTGCGCCTGAACGACGCCGCCCTGGTGTACGAGCCGGAGACCTCGGTCGCGCTCGGCTTCGGCTACCGCTGCGGCTTCCTCGGCCTGCTGCACCTGGAGATCATCCGGGAGCGCCTGGAGCGCGAGTTCAACCTCGACCTGATCTCCACCGCCCCGAACGTGATCTACCGGGTGATCATGGAGGACGGCAGCGAGCACACCGTCACCAACCCGAGCGAGTTCCCGACCGGCAAGATCGCCGAGGTCTACGAGCCGGTCGTGCGCGGCACGATCCTCGCGCCCAACGAGTTCGTCGGCGCGATCATGGAGCTGTGCCAGTCCCGCCGGGGTGCCCTGCAGGGCATGGACTACCTCTCCGAGGACCGGGTCGAGCTGCGCTACACCCTGCCGCTCGCGGAGATCGTCTTCGACTTCTTCGATCAGCTGAAGTCCAAGACCCGCGGCTACGCGTCCCTCGACTACGAGCCCATCGGCGAGCAGACCGCGGCCCTGGTGAAGGTCGACATCCTGCTGCACGGTGACGCGGTCGACGCGTTCTCGGCGATCGTGCACAAGGACAAGGCCTACAACTACGGCGTGATGATGGCGGGCAAGCTGCAGAAGCTCATCCCGCGCCAGCAGTTCGAGGTGCCGATCCAGGCGGCCATCGGCTCCCGCGTGATCGCCCGTGAGACGGTCCGCGCGATCCGCAAGGACGTCCTCGCCAAGTGCTACGGCGGTGACATCTCCCGTAAGCGGAAGCTGCTGGAGAAGCAGAAGGAAGGCAAGAAGCGGATGAAGATGGTCGGCCGCGTGGAGGTCCCGCAGGAGGCCTTCATCGCCGCGCTGTCCACCGACGCCGAGGTGCCGAAGGAAAAGAAGTAGCAGCAGCGGAAGGGCCCGGAGCGATCGCGCTCCGGGCCCTTCCGCGTTCCCACGTCCCCGCGTCCTCCGGGCCCTTCCGCGTTCCCGCGCCCCCGCGTCCTGCGGGCCCCCAGGGGCTACTTGAGCGCCGCCAGCACCCCGCCGACGATCGCCGCCTTGGCCAGCCGCCCCGCCGTCCCGGTGAGCACGGTCGGCCGCATCGAGTCGTCCCCGCCGACGAGCTGGAGCAGCCCGTCCCGTCGTCCGAGGCTCAGGCACTGCGCGACGTACTTGTACGCGAAGGGCTTGTCCGTGCGCCCGTCGAGCAGCTTGCCGAGGTACTGGCCCATCGGCAGGGCGGTGGCGCAGCCCATCCGCAGGGTGCCGGTGCCGGGGACGGTCACCGCGGCGGCGTCGCCGACGACGTGGACGTCCGGGTGCGAGGCCGACCGGAGGTACTCGTCGACCAGGGCCCGGCCGCGGTCGTCGACGGCCAGGCCGGCCTCGGCGGCCAGCGGGTGCGGCTCCATCGAGGCGGCCCAGACGGTGACGTCGGCCTCGATCGGGCCGGCGGTGGTGCGCAGCCCGGTGGGGGTGACCTCGGTGACGGTGGTGTCGTCGTGGACGGTCACGCCGAGCCGGTCGAGGACGCGCAGGATGTGGGCGCGGCCCTTGGGCGAGTAGATGCCGCCGACCCGGCCGGCCGCGACGATCCGCACCCGCCACCGGGGGTGGGCCTCGGCGAGTTCGGTGGCGAGTTCGATGCCGGTGGCGCCGCCGCCGACGACGGCGAGGGTGCCGGGCTCGGCGGCGTTGCGCAGGCGCCGGTCGAGTTCGGCGGCGCGTTCGGCGCTGTAGGCGTGTTCGGCGGCGCCGGGGACGTCGTGCCAGGCGGTGCGGCTGCCGAGGGCGTAGACCAGGGTGTCGTAGCCGAGGGCGGTGCCGTCGTCGAGCAGGACCTTGTGGCCGTCGAGGTCGAGTTCGACGGCCTTGGCGCGCCGGTGCTCGATGTGCCGGCCGCGTGCGAGCCGCTCGATGGCGGGCCAGTCCCGTCCGTGGCCGGCCGCGGTCTCGTGCCGGCGGACGCGGTGGAGGAGTCGCTCCTCGGGTGCGACGAGGGTGACGGTGTGGCGGCGGCCGGCGCCCTTGGCGGTGCTGAGTCCGGCGTAGCCGGCGCCCAGGACGACGATCCGCTTCTCGGTGGTGGTGTTGCTCATCTCGTCCGCCTCCTTGCGAGGTTCGCTGTCGTGCAGCGCGGTTCGGCAAGGGGACGGCGTGGCCGGGCGGAGTGTGACGGTGACCTGCGTCACGTGCGGGTGCGGGCTGTTGCAGCCGGGGGCTCAGGCCTCGACGGGGGCGATGCGGGTGAGCTTCTCGGGGTTGACCACGACGTACGCCTCGGCGATCCGCTCGCCGGCGAGGGCGAAGGCCACCACGCCATGGACGGTGCCGGTGGCCTTCTCGTACCAGACCAGGCCCGGCTCGCCGTTGACCGTCGCGTAGCCCTGTCCGTACTCGGTGGTGAACCACTTGCCGAACAGGCCGGCCACCAGGCGGGCGACCTTGTCGGAGCCGTGGACCGGGCGGGCGGCGGCGCGGATGATGCCGCCGCCGTCGGCGTGCCAGACCACGTCCGGGTCGAGGATCTCCATCAGTCCGAGGATGTCGCCCCTGGTGCTGGCGGAGGCGAACGCCTCGACGGCGCGCCGGTGTTCGGCCGGGTCGGCGCCGCCGGTGTGTCGGCCGCCGTCCTTGACCCGGCGCCGGGCCCGGGAGGCGAGCTGGCGGGCGGCGTCCGGGGTGCGGTCCAGGGAGGCGGCGATGTCCTCGAAGCCGACCGCGAAGACGTCGTGCAGGACGAGGGCGGCCCGCTCGGCCGGGGTGAGCTGTTCCAGGACGGCGAGCAGCGCGAGCGAGACGGACTCGTCGCGCTCGGCGAGTTCGGCGGGAGAGTCGGGGGCCTTCGCGTAGGAGACGGACGGCTCGGGCAGCCACTCGCCGTAGTAGGCCTCGCGGCGGGCCCGGGCGGAGCCGAGCTGGTCGTAGCAGAGCCGGGTGACGACGGTGGTGAGGAACGCGCGCGGGTCGGCGACGGCGGCGCGGTCGGTGGCGCGCCAGCGCAGCCAGGCCTCCTGGAGGACGTCCTCGGCGTCGGTGAACGAGCCGAGCAGCCGGTAGGCGACCGAGCCCAGGTAGCGTCGGTTGGCCTCGAACGCGTCCGGGGTCTGCTCGTCGATCACGGGCCCAAGGTAGCGGTCCGAACGGGGAAAGCGAAGACCGGGGCACGAACAGGGCCCGGGAACGCGAAGGGCCCGGAACGCGAAGGGCCTGGGAACGAGAAGGGCCCGGGAACGAGAAGGGCCCGGGAACGCGAAGGGCCGGAGCGGGAAGGTCCCGCCCCGGCCCGTACGTGACCGCGGGTCAGTCCACCTCGGCCACGGCCTCCGCGAACTGCGCCTGGTACAGCCGCGAGTACGCGCCGCCGGACGCGATCAGCTCGTCGTGCGAGCCCTGCTCGACGATCGAGCCGTTCTCCATCACGAGGATCACGTCGGCGTCCCGGATGGTGGAGAGCCGGTGCGCGATGACGAAGCTGGTGCGCCCGGTGCGCAGCCGGGCCATGGCCCGCTGGATGAGCACCTCGGTGCGGGTGTCGACGGAGCTGGTCGCCTCGTCGAGGACGAGGATGGAGGGCTGGGCGAGGAAGGCCCGGGCGATGGTGATGAGCTGCTTCTCGCCCGCGCTGACGCCGGTGCCCTCGTCGTCGATGACGGTGTCGTAGCCGTCCGGCAGGGTGCGCACGAAGCGGTCGACGTGGGCGGCCTTCGCGGCCTCGACGACCTGGTCGCGGGTGGCTCCCTGGGCGCCGTAGGCGATGTTGTCGGCGATGCTGCCGCCGAACAGCCAGGTGTCCTGGAGGACCATGCCGATGCCGGAGCGCAGGTCCTCGCGGGACATCGCGGAGACGTCGACCCCGTCGAGGGTGATGCGCCCCGCGCTGACCTCGTAGAAGCGCATCAGCAGGTTGACGAGGGTGGTCTTGCCGGCGCCGGTGGGGCCGACGATGGCGACGGTCTGGCCGGGCTCGACCTTGAGCGAGAGGTCCTCGATGAGGGGCTTGTCGGGGTCGTAGCGGAAGGCCACGTCCTGGAAGACGACCCGGCCGTGGACGACGTCGGGCTTCTCTGGCATGGCCGGTTCGGGGCTCTGCTCGGGCGCGTCGAGGAGTTCGAAGACGCGCTCGGCGGAGGCGACGCCGGACTGGACCAGGTTGGCCATGCTGGCGACCTGGGTGAGCGGCTGGCTGAACTGCCGCGAGTACTGGATGAACGCCTGCACGTCACCGATGGACAGCGCGCCGCTGGCGACGCGCAGGCCGCCGACGACGGCGACGAGGACGTACTGCAGGTTGCCGATGAGCATCATCGCGGGCTGGATGATGCCGGAGATGAACTGGGCGCGGAAGCTGGAGGCGAACAGCGCCTCGTTGTGCTCGCGGAAGGTCTCGGCGGACTCGTGCTGGCGGCCGAAGACCTTGACCAGGGCGTGCCCGGTGTACATCTCCTCGATGTGCGCGTTGAGCTTGCCGGTGGAGGCCCACTGCTGGACGAACTGCGGCTGCGCCCGCTTGCCGACCTTGGCGGCGACGACGACCGACAGCGGCACCGTGACCAGGGCGATCACGGCGAGCAGCGGGGAGATCCAGAACATCATCGCGAGCACGCCGAGGACGGTGAGCAGCGAGTTGACGACCTGTCCGAGGGTCTGCTGCATCGACTGGCTGATGTTGTCGATGTCGTTGGTGACGCGGCTGAGGACCTCGCCGCGCGGCTGCTTGTCGAAGTAACTCAGCGGCAGGCGGGCGAGTTTGGCCTCGACGTCCTGGCGGAGCCGGTAGCCGGCGCGCTGGATGGCCTTGGTGGCGAGGCGGCCCTGGACGATGCCGAACAGGGCGGAGGCGACGTAGATCGCGAGCACCCAGAGCAGGATGGTGCCGATGGCGCCGAAGTCCATGCCCTGGCCGGGGGTGAAGTCGACGGAGGCGAGCAGGTCGGCGATGCCGCCCTGGCCGTGGGCGCGCAGGCCCTCGACGGCCTGGGCCTTGGAGGTGCCGGGCTCGAAGCGGGTGCCGACGACGCCGGCGAAGATCAGGTCGGTGGCGTGGCCGAGGACCTTGGGGCCGGTGACGGCGCAGCCGATGCTGAGCACGCCGAGGCCGAGGACGGCGGTGAGCAGGGGGCGTTCGGGGCGCAGCAGGCCGAGCAGGCGTTTGCCGGAGCCCTTGAAGTCCATGGACTTCTCGGTGCCCTGGCCGCCCATGAAGCGGCCCGGGCCGGCCGGGCCTCGGCGGGCGGCGGCGGCCTGGGAGTCGCTGGGGAGTTCGGCGGCCTCCGCCCGGTCCGATGGCTGCTGCCCGGCCGGCTGGGGGGCGCTGGGCTTGCGGGGGGTGGTCACGCCGCCTCCTGCTCGGTGAGCTGGGAGAGGACGATCTCCCGGTAGGTCGGGTTGTCGGCCATGAGCTCGTGGTGGGTGCCGGTGCCGACGACGGCGCCTTCGTCGAGGACGATGATGCGGTCGGCGTCGCGGATGGTGGAGACGCGCTGGGCGACGATGAGGACGGTGGCGTCGGAGGTCTCGTGGGAGAGGGCCTTGCGCAGCCGGGCGTCGGTGGCGTAGTCGAGCGCGGAGAAGGAGTCGTCGAAGAGGTAGACGTCGGGTTTGCGCACGAGGGCGCGGGCGATGGCGAGGCGCTGGCGCTGGCCGCCGGAGACGTTGCTGCCGCCCTGGGCGATGGGGGCGTCGAGGCCTTCGGGGAGCTTCTGGACGAAGTCCTTGGCCTGGGCGACGTCGAGGGCGTGCCAGAGTTCCTCGTCGGTGGCGTCGGGCCGGCCGTAGCGCAGGTTGCTGGCGATGGTGCCGGTGAACAGGTAGGGCTTCTGGGGGACGAGGCCGACGCTCTCGGCGATCGCCTCGGGGGCGAGTTCGCGCACGTCGACGCCGTCGAGCAGGACCTGTCCGGTGGTGGCGTCGAAGAGCCGGGGGACGAGGCCGAGGAGGGTGGACTTGCCGCTGCCGGTGGAGCCGATGACGGCGGTGGTCTCGCCGGGGCGGGCGGTGATGGCGATGCCGCGCAGCACGGGGGCCTCGGCGCCGGGGTAGCGGAAGTCGACGTCGCGCAGTTCGAGGTTGCCGCGGCGCAGGACCTCGGTGACGGGCGCGGCGGGCGGCACGACGCTGGAGGAGGTGGCGAGGACCTCCTGGATGCGTTCGGCGCAGACCTCGGCGCGGGGCACCATCATGAACATGAAGGTGGCCATCATGACGCTCATGAGGATCTGCATGAGGTAGGAGAGGAAGGCGGTGAGGGCGCCGATCTCCATGCCGCCGCTGTCGATCCGGTGGGCGCCGAACCACAGGACGGCGACGCTGGAGACGTTCACGACGAGCATGACGGCCGGGAACATGAACGCCATGAGTCGGCCGACCTGCAGCGAGACGCTGGTGAGGTCGCCGTTGGCGTCGCCGAAGCGGGCCTGCTCGTGGTCGTCCTTGACGAAGGCGCGGATGACGCGGATGCCGGTGATCTGCTCGCGCAGGACCCGGTTCACGGTGTCGATCTTCTCCTGCATGCTGCGGAACTTGGGGCGCAGCGAGCGGACGAGCAGGAGGACGACGGTGCCGAGGAGCGGGATGACGGCGAGGAGCAGGCCGGACAGCGGCACGTCCTGGTTGAGGGCCATGATGATGCCGCCGACGCACATGATCGGCGCGGCGACCATGAGGGTGAAGCTCATCAGGGCCAGCATCTGGACCTGCTGGACGTCGTTGGTGGTGCGGGTGATCAGGGAGGGGGCGCCGAACTGGCCGACCTCGCGGGCGGAGAAGCTCTGGACGCGGTCGAAGACGGCCGCGCGCACGTCGCGTCCGAAGGCCATGGCGGTGTGCGCGCCGTAGTAGACCGCGCCGATCGAGCAGAGCGCCTGGACGAGGGTGATGCCGATCATCACGGCGCCGACCCTGAGGATGTAGCCGGTGTCGCCCTTGACGACGCCGCTGTCGATGATGTCGGCGTTGAGAGTGGGCAGGTAGAGCGCCGCGAGGGTCGCCACGAGTTGGAGGACGACCAGCAGGGTGATCGGTCGGGAGTACGGGCGCAGGTACGCCCTGAGCAGTCTGATCAGCACTTGCACACTCTTGTCGTCGGCGGGTGGATTCGCATCCCAATTCTCGTTCCTTCGTGCACTCGTACAGACGATTCCCCCGGCCGGGCCATGAGGTTTGTCCAGTCCTTTGCCGAACCGCCGGGCGGGCCGGGTTGCGGGGTTCACGCGCGTGTCGTCCGCTGTGCACGGGGGCGGTGGCGGGGTGCCGGCTGGGTAGACCCCCTTACGGAATGACCGGTTTCCCCCTAGGCTGCTGATTGCCTCCTTGTTACTCGCCGGTACCGCACGTGTGACGGGGGCCCGGCGACCGCCCCCCACGGGCGCCGCGAAAAATCCCTCAGACGGCCACCCGCCCCCGGAGGTCCTCGTTGAGTTCCGCGCAGTCCCTGATCGACTCCGGCAGTGCCGACATCGTCGCCGGGCGTCCCGCCTCCGTCGCCCACCTGTTCCTGGAGCGCGTCGCCGCGACCCCCAACACCGAGGCCTACCGCTACCCCGCCCCGGTGGACGAGCACGCCGCCGACAGCGCCCCCGGCGCCGAGCAGTGGCGGTCGCTCACCTGGGCGCAGACGGCGGCCCGGGTCAAGGCGGTGGCCGCCGGCCTGATGGCCCTCGGCATCCAGCCGGAGGACCGGGTCGCCCTGGCGTCCTCCACCCGCCTGGAGTGGATCGTCGCCGACCTCGGCAACATGTGCGCGGGCGCGGCCACCACGACCGTCTACCCGAGCACCAACGCCGACGAGACGGCCTTCATCCTCTCCGACTCCGGCTGCCGGGCGATGTTCGCGGAGAACGCCGCGCAGCTCGCCAAGGCCGTCGAGCAGATCGAGCAGCTGCCCGAGCTGCGCACCGTGATCCTCTTCGACGCCCCCGCGGAGGCGCCCGAGACGGCCGGGCTCGACCTGCTCACCCTCGCCGAGCTGGAGGAGCGCGGCGCCGCGTACCTGACCGAGCACCCGGACGCCGTCGAGAAGGCCGTCGCCGCGCTCGACAAGGAGCAGCTGGCCACCCTGATCTACACCTCGGGCACCACCGGCCGCCCCAAGGGCGTGCGCCTGGTGCACGACTGCTGGGCCTACGAGGCCCGCGCCCAGGAGGCGAGCGGGCTGCTCGGCCCGGACGACGTCCAGTTCATGTGGCTGCCGCTGTCGCACGTGTTCGGCAAGACGCTGATCTCGGGCCAGATCGCCACCGGCCACGTGATGGCGGTGGACGGCCGGGTCGACCGGATCATCCACAACCTGCCGGCCATCCGGCCGACCGTCATGGCGTCGGCGCCGCGCATCTTCGAGAAGGTCTACAACGGGATCGCCGGCCGGGCCAGGGCCGAGGGCGGCGCCAAGTACAAGATCTTCCGCTGGGCGGCCGGGGTGGCCCGCGAGTACGCCCGGGTCACCCAGGAGAACCGGATCGCCACCGGGGTGGACAGCGCGCCGTTCGCCCTGCGGGCGCAGCACGCGGTCGCCGACAAGCTGGTGTACGCGAAGATCCGCGCGGCCTTCGGCGGGCGCCTGCGCGGCGCCGTCTCCGGCAGCGCGGCGCTGGCCCCCGAGATCGGCTACTTCTTCCTCGGCGCCGGCGTGCCGATCCTGGAGGGCTACGGCCTGAGCGAGACCAGCGCCGGCTCGTGCGTCAACCGCAAGGAGGACGTGCGGATCGGCACCGTCGGCCGCGCGCTGCCCGGCACCGAGGTGCGGATCGCCGAGGACGGCGAGATCCTGCTGCGCGGCCCGGGCGTCATGCGCGGCTACCACAACCTGCCGGAGAAGACCGCCGAGGTGCTGGAGCCGGACGGCTGGTTCCACACCGAGGACATCGGTGAGCTCAGCCCGGACGGCTTCCTGCGGATCACCGACCGCAAGAAGGACCTGTTCAAGACCTCGGGCGGCAAGTACGTCGCGCCGAGCGAGGTCGAGGGCAAGTTCAAGGCGGTGTGCCCGTTCGTCAGCAACATCCTGGTGATCGGCAACGGCCGCAACTTCTGCACCGCGCTGATCGGCCTGGACGAGGCCGTGATCATGCCGTGGGCGGCCGAGCACGGCCTGGCCGGCAAGTCCTACGCCGAGGTGACCGCCGACCCGCAGGTGCACGAGCTGATCGAGGGCTTCGTGAAGAAGCTCAACGGCGACCTCCAGCGCTGGCAGACGATCAAGAAGTTCCACCTGCTGCCGCGCGACCTCGACATCGAGCACGGCGAGCTCACCCCGAGCCTGAAGATCAAGCGCCCGGTGGTCGAGCGGACGTACGCGGACGCCGTGACCGCGATGTACGCGGGGGCCAACGAGGCCTGAGCCGCCCCCGTCCCGTACGGCCCGCGGGAACACCCGGGCCGTACGGGACAATGGGGTCATGCCCTCCGCACTCCCCGACGGCGATCCGGTGCCGTCCGACGGTTCCCTGCCCGCGCACGCCCTCGACGGACTCGGGACGCGGCCGTTCGGCTTCTACCTGCACGTGCCGTACTGCGCCAGCCGCTGCGGCTACTGCGACTTCAACACCTACACGGCCACCGAGCTGCGCTCCTCGGGGGCGGTCGCCTCCCAGGAGACGTACGCCGACAACGTGATCGCGGAGATCCGGCTCGCCCGGCGCGTCCTGGGCGACACGGACCTCCCGGTGGAGACGGTCTTCCTCGGCGGCGGCACCCCGACCCTCCTGCCCGCCCGCGACCTGGTGCGGATGCTCGCCGCCCTCCGCGACGAGTTCGGGCTCGCCGAGGGCGCCGAGGTGACCACCGAGGCCAACCCGGAGTCCGTCGGCCCGGCCTACCTCGCCGAGCTGCGCGAGGGCGGCTACAACCGGGTCTCCTTCGGCATGCAGAGCGCCCGCCCGCACGTGCTGCAGCTGCTCGACCGCCACCACACCCCGGGCCGCCCCGAGGCCTGCGTCGCCGAGGCCCGCACGGCCGGCTTCGAGCACGTCAACCTCGACCTCATCTACGGCACCCCCGGCGAGTCCGACGACGACTGGCGGGCCTCCCTGGACGCCGCCATCGGCGCCGGGCCCGACCACGTCTCCGCCTACTCGCTGATCGTCGAGGAGGGCACCCGCCTCGCCGCCCGCGTCAAGCGCGGCGAGCTCCCGATGATCGACGACGACGTCCACGCCGACCGCTACCTGATCGCCGAGGAGGCGCTCGCCGCCGCCGGCTACCACTGGTACGAGGTCTCCAACTGGGCCACCACCCCCGAGGGCCGCTGCCGCCACAACGAGCTGTACTGGACCGGCGCCGACTGGTGGGGCGCCGGCCCCGGCGCCCACAGCCACGTCGGCGGCACCCGCTGGTGGAACGCCAAGCACCCCGCCGCCTACGCCCAGGCCCTCGCCGAGGGCCGCACCCCCGCCCTGGCCCGCGAGGTCCTGACCGACGAGGACCGCCGCATCGAGCGCATCCTGCTGGAGCTGCGCCTCGCCGAGGGCATCCCCCTCACCCTCCTCACCGACACGGCCCGCAAGGCCGCCGAGGAAGCCCTGTCGAGCGGCCTCCTCGCCCCCGGCTCGTACGAGCAGGGCCGCGCCACCCTGACCCTCCAGGGCCGCCTCCTGGCCGACGCGGTCGTGCGTGACCTGGTGGACTGAGTTTCGTTAACGTGGTGTCAGCCGTCGGAGGGAGCGCGCGATGACCGCCATCGATGACCGGGTGATGGGGATCTTCGAGAACCTGGAGGTCCCGGAAGGCTTCAAGGCCGAGCTCATCAGGGGGGAAATCGTGATGATGGCCGGGCCTGACATGGTCCACAACGTCATTGTCGAAGCCATTCAGGACCAGATCCCCCGGGCACGGTGGCACCGCTTGACCACGCAGGACATCGATCTTCCCGGGCTGACGAGCGAGCCGCAGCCGGATCTCGTCGTGTTCGAGCGGGACGCCGCCAGCCGTGGTCGCCTGCTCCCTGCGCCTCTCCTGACCCTGGTGGTCGAGGTGGTCTCGAAGACCAGCGTCCTGCGCGACTACCGGACCAAGCGCGAGCTCTACGCCGAGGGCACGATCCCCGTCTACCTGATCGTCGACCCGATCAAGGCCGTCTGCGTGCTGCTGACCGAGCCGAACCGGGCGAGCGCTTCGGGGCTGCCGGACTACGTGTCTGCGCGGACCACCAAATTCGGCGAGCCTATTCCGGTCGACCTGCTGGGCATCAGCCTCGACACCTCGGAGTTCCAGACCTACTCCTGATCCGGGAGCGTCGCGAAGTCGATCAACTCCTCTACTCGGCCGAGGAGTTCGGGCTCCAGGTCCTTGTAGGAGTTCACCTTCGACAGGATGTGCTTCCACGCCGCAGGGGTGTCCACCGGCCAGCCGAGGCGGCGGCAGATGCCCTCCTTCCACTCCTCGCCGCGGGGGACGGCCGGCCAGGCCGGGATGCCGACGGACGAGGGCTTCACGGCCTGCCAGATGTCGATGTAGGGGTGGCCGACGACCAGGACGTTCTCGCCGGTGACCTGGGTGGCGATGCGGTGTTCCTTGGTGCCGGGGAGCAGGTGGTCGACCAGGACGCCGAGGCGGCGGCCGGGGCCGGGGGCGAAGTCGGCGACGATCGCGGGGAGGTCGTCCACGCCCTCCAGGTACTCGACCACGACGCCCTCGATCCGCAGGTCGTCGCCCCAGACCCGCTCGACCAGCTCGGCGTCGTGCCGGCCCTCGACGTAGATGCGGGACTCGCGCGCGACCCGGGCGCGGGCGCCGGGGACGGCTACGGAGCCGGAGGCGGTGCGGCCCGGGGTGCGGACGGGGGCGGGGGCGGCCCCGGCCGGGCGGACCAGGGTGACGGCCTTGCCCTCCAGCAGGAAGCCGCGCGGCACCATCGGGAACACCCGGTGCTTGCCGAAGCGGTCCTCCAGCGTGACGGTGAACCCCTCCGCCGTCTTCTCGCACCGCACCACCGCCCCGCAGAAGCCGGTCGCCGCCTCCTCGACCACCAGGTCCCGCTCGGCGGGCACCTCCGGGGCGGGCTGTTGCTTCTTCCACGGCGGGGTCAGGTCGGGTCCGTACTGGCGGCTGCGCATAGCGGCGAGTCTACGGACGGACCGTCAGAGGCCTGGCGCGCCCCACACCGGGAACCAGCGGCCGAGGTCCTTCTCCAGCCGCAGGTCGTTCGCCAGCATCGCGTTGATCTGCAGCTCCAGCGGGCTGTTGCGCCGCTCCCCGCCGCCGGGCATCGGCGCGAACGGGTAGAAGGTGCCGCGCTTGTAGAGGTAGACCAGCGCCAGCGACTGGCCCTCGCCGTTCCTGAAGCCGACCAACGAGCAGAGCAGCTGCGGCCCGAAGCCGTTCGCCTCCAGCTCGCTGTTGACCGCGTGCAGGTCGTTCACCAGCTCCGGTAGCTCCTCGGAGGTGTGCCGGGCGAGCAGCCACGAGTAGCCGTAGCCGTCCTTGGAGGCCTCCACCGGGACGCCGCCGCGCTCGGTGTCGGCGTCGAGCAGCGCCCGCACCTGCTGCTCGACCTGCACGAACGCGGCGCCCTCGACGGCCGCGAAGCACACCGAGCCGAGCCCGGTGGGCAGGAAGCCCGCGCCCGCCTCCAGGGTGAGCGCGGCCGAGGGGATGCCGAACAGCTGGTCGAGGTCGGGCTTGACGGGCTTGGTGCGGCCGAACAGCGCGTCCAGGATTCCCACGGCGGTCCCTTCGGGTCAACAGCGATCGGCAGCGGTCAACAGCGGTCAGCGGCCCAGCTGGGCGGAGATCTTCGCGAGCTGCTCCAGCCGCTTCTCCAGCGTCGGGTGGGTGGAGAGCAGCTGGGAGGCCGTCTCCTTGGCGTTCAGCGCCGGGGCGAAGTAGAAGGCGTTGTAGGGCTGCGCCTGGCGCAGGTCCTTGGACGGGATCGCGGCGATCTGCCCGGTGACCTTGGTGAGCGCCGAGGCGAGCGCGCTGGGACGGCCGGTGAGCTGGGCGGCGGCGCGGTCGGCGGCGAGCTCGCGGTAGCGCGACAGCAGCCGGGTGAGCAGGAAGCTGATCGCGTAGACGACGATCGACACCAGCGGGATGACCAGCGCGGCGATGGCCGCGTTCTGGTCGTTGTTGTCGCGCCCGCCGCCGATGAACCCGCCGTACATGGCGATCCGGGTCATCGCCCCGGCGAGGACGCCGAGGAACCCGGCGATCGTCATCACGGCGACGTCCCGGTGGGCGACGTGGGAGAGCTCGTGGGCGAGGACGCCCTCCAGTTCCTCGGGCTCCAGCCGGCGCAGCAGGCCGGTGGTGACGCAGACGACGGCGTTCTGCGGGTTGCGGCCGGTGGCGAAGGCGTTCGGCATGTCGCTGTCGGCGACCGCCACCCGGGGCTTGGGCATGTCGGCGAGCGCGCAGAGCCGGTCGACGGTGCCGTGCAGCTGCGGGTACTCCTCGGGGGACACCGGGCGGGCGCCCATGGCCCGTTCGGTGATCTTGTCGCTGAACCAGAACTGGGCCACGAACAGCCCGCCGGAGATCAGCACGATCAGGGGCCAGGCGCCGCGCAGCAGCACGATCAGCAGGCCGGTGAATCCGACGTACAACAGCCCGATCACGAACATGGTCCCGACCATCCGGCCGGTCAGGCCGCGGTCGGGCGCGAAGCGGGTGTGCTGGGCCGAGCTCGACATCGCTTGCTCCTCCGTTCGCCGTCCGCTATCGATGCTGCCACCCGGACGGCCGTGGGGCACCACCCCCGCGCCGGGAACTGCGGGCAGGATCACCCCCGCCGCGCCGTTCCTGCCGTCGGACCCGGGCCGTACACTGGCAGGTACGGTTCTGGCACTCGTGCGTTCAGAGTGCCAAAGCCGGGGCCTTCCAGGCCCGCATCAGCTCGATACGTCACAACGGACAACGTGCGAAGACGGAGGTGCGTGCCCCATGGCCGGAGAGGTCCGCCAGCTGGACGACCGCAAGCTCGCCGTGCTGCGCGCGATCGTCCAGGACTACGTGGGCACCGAGGAGCCGGTGGGCTCCAAGGCCCTGGTGGAGCGGCACAACCTCGGGGTGTCCCCGGCCACCGTCCGCAACGACATGGCGGCGCTGGAGGAGGAGGGGTACATCCACCAGCCGCACACCAGCGCCGGACGCATCCCCACCGACAAGGGGTACCGGCTGTTCGTCGACCGGCTCGCCGAGGTCAAGCCGATGAGCGCGCCCGAGCGCCGCGCGATCCGGCACTTCCTGGAGGGCGCGGTCGACCTGGACGACACCGTCGCGCGCACCGTGCGGCTGCTCGCCCAGCTCACCCGGCAGGTCGCCGTGGTGCAGTACCCGTCGCTGAGCCGCTCCACCGTGCGGCACATCGAGCTGGTCGCGCTCGCCCCGGCCAAGGTGATGCTGGTCCTGATCACCAACACCGGCCGGGTCGAGCAGCGCATGGTGGACTGCCCGGGCACCGTCGGCGAGGTGGTCCTGTCGGACCTGCGGGCCCGGATCAACGCGCGGGCCGTCGGCCAGCGCCTGCCGGACGTCCCGGCGGCGCTGGAGGAACTGCCCGCGATGTTCGAACAGGTCGACCGGGCGACCGTCAGCACGGTCCTGGCGACGCTGTTCGAGGCGCTCGCCGAGCAGAACGAGGAGCGGATCATGCTGGCCGGCACGGCCAACCTGACCCGCTTCGGCCACGACTTCCCGCTCACCATCCAGCCGGTCCTGGAGGCGCTGGAGGAGCAGGTCGTCCTGCTCCGCCTCCTGGGTGAGACCGCGGACGCGGCGATGACGGTCCGGATCGGCCGGGAGAACGCCTACGAGGGGCTGAATTCCACCTCGGTGGTGTCGGTCGGTTACGGTTCGGGCGACGAGAGCGTGGCCAAACTGGGTGTGATCGGTCCGACCCGGATGGACTATCCGGGCACAATGGGGGCGGTGCGAGCGGTGGCTCGGTACGTGGGCCAGATCCTGGCCGAGTCGTAGCGAGCAAGCCACCGCCGGAACATCCAGCGGTGGTGCCCTGTCGCAGCACTACTACAGGCGGAACAAGCGGAGCATTTGGTGGCCACGGACTACTACGCGGTACTCGGCGTCCGACGGGATGCGGGGCAGGACGAGATCAAGAAGGCGTTCCGGCGCCTGGCACGCGAACTGCACCCGGACGTCAACCCGGACCCGAAGACGCAGGAGCGGTTCAAGGAGATCAACGCCGCCTACGAGGTGCTCTCCGACCCGCAGAAGCGGCAGGTCTACGACCTCGGCGGCGACCCGCTGTCGCCGGGCGGCGGCGGTGGCGCGGGCGGCTTCGGCGCCGGCGCGGCCGGTTTCGGCTTCTCCGACATCATGGACGCCTTCTTCGGCGCCGCGGCCGGCCAGCGCGGCCCGCGCTCGCGCACCCGCCGCGGCCAGGACGCCATGATCCGGCTGGAGATCACCCTGGAGGAGGCCGCGTTCGGCACCACCAAGGAGCTCCAGGTCGACACGGCCGTCACCTGCACCACCTGCAGCGGCGAGGGCGCCGCGCCCGGCACCTCCGCGCAGACCTGCGACATGTGCCGCGGCAAGGGCGAGGTCTCCCAGGTCACCCGGTCCTTCCTGGGCCAGGTCATGACCTCCCGCCCCTGCCCGCAGTGCCAGGGCTTCGGCACCGTCGTGCCGACCCCGTGCCCGGAGTGCGCCGGCGACGGCCGGGTCCGCGCCCGCCGCACCCTGACCGTCAAGATCCCGGCCGGTGTCGACAACGGCACCCGGATCCAGCTGGCCGGCGAGGGCGAGGTCGGCCCCGGCGGCGGCCCGGCCGGCGACCTGTACGTCGAGATCGCCGAGACCACGCACACCGTCTTCCAGCGGCGCGGGGACGACCTGCACTGCACCGTCACCATCCCGATGACGGCCGCCTCGCTCGGCACCCAGGTGCCGCTGCAGACCCTCGACGGGCTGGAGGAGGTCGACATCCGGCCCGGCACCCAGTCCGGCCAGTCGATCCCGCTGCACGGCCGCGGCATCACCCACCTGCGCGGGGGCGGCCGGGGCGACCTGATAGTGCACGTCGAGGTGCAGACGCCCACCAAGCTCGACCCCGAGCAGGAGGAGCTGCTGCGCCGCCTCGCGGTGCTGCGCGGCGAGGAGCGGCCGTCCGGCCAGTTCGCGCCGGGCCAGCAGGGCCTGTTCTCGCGTCTGAAGGACGCGTTCAACGGCCGCTAGCCGTCCGCGGAGGGGTGCCGGGGTCCTCGCCCCGGCACCCCTTCCGTGTTTCTCCCACTTTCCGGAAAGGCTCCCCTCATGACCGCCCCCGTGTTCGTCGTCGAGAC
>NZ_JBFBDY010000061.1:0-23714 GCF_040683475.1 Kitasatospora sp. NPDC093558
GTCAGCTCGCGCTGGGCGCGGGCGTGGACGGGGTGGACGGGGTGGACAGGGCGGCCGTCGCGCCGGCGGCGGTCGCACCGGCGGCGGGGGCGGCCGCCGGGCTGCCGCTGCCCGTCGCGGCCGGTGCCGGAGTGCCGCTGGGCGCGGCGGAGGGGGCGCCGGTCGCGCCGTCGGTCGGTGTGCCCGTCGCCGGGGCGGTCGCCGGGACCGTTCCACTGCCGCCCGGGGCGGTGGTCGCGGACGGCTTGCAGCCGTCCTGCTTGGCCATGGCCGCGCCGAGTTCGCCGCGCTGGAGCTTGCCCTGCGCCTGGGTGGACAGGGTGGCCAGCTGCTGCACCTGGTCGGCGACGCTGCGCAGGCCGTCGGCGAACTTGGCCTGGTCGGCGCTGGACAGCGCGTCCAGCTTCTTCTGGACGTCCAGGTAGCCGTCGGCCGCCTTGTTCAGCTCGGCGACGGTGCCCTTCTGCAGGTTGGCGCCGTCGTCGACCTTGGGCGCCCCGGCGGCGTCGATGGCCTTCGCGATGTCCTGGTTGGTCTTGGCAAGGTGCCCGATGTCGGCGGAGAGCCGCTTCTGCAGGTCGGCCGGGACCTCGCCGGTCTTCACCTGGCCGGTGTCGGCGAGCGCGCTCTGGGCCTGGGCGATCGGGTCCTTGGCGGCGCCGCAGACGGTCGACGCCCAGGACTCCAGCTGCTTGCTGTTGTCGTCGCCGCAGCCGACGGCGCCGAACGCGAGCAGCGCGCCGAGGGCGGGTACGGCCAGCAGTCGCTTGTTCACCGGGAGAAGCCTTTCGGTTCGGTCGTCTTCGGTCGTCGAACCTACACGGCCACCGATCGGCCCCCGGTTCCCGGCCGCCCCGGCCGCCCCGGCCTTGGTGGCTCAGCCCGACTCGGGTCGGGCTCAGGCCCGTTCGACGCGGATCGGGTCGCCCGGCCGGACCGTCCGCAGTACTTGGGCGTCACCGTCCAGTACGCCGAGGATGTTGCAGGGGCTGGCGAGCCGGCATTCGTCGCCGCGCGAGATCGGCGTCGGCCCGTACGGCAGCGCGAGGCTGTCGCCGTCCGTCCAGAACGCCACGGTGCCCGGCTCGACGACCTGTTCGGCGTCGTCCTCCCGGAGCACGCTGACCGGCGTCCCGAAGTAGACCTCCTCGCCCCAGGTGCTGGCCGACGAACTGATCGGCAGCTCGGCCCAGAGCGCCTCGGTGGTGGGGGTGGTCCGCAGGGTGGCGGTCGCCTGACCGGCCGGCCACAGAATGCGTATCCGCATGGTCGTCCTCTTCCGCGACAGATCCGATCGTCGAACGTCGATCGGACCCGGTCGTGCCGGAAGCAGCGAACCGCCGGATTCAACACTTTGTCAACGGGATCCCGAGGAGATCCCGAGGAATGGACGCACGGCGACCCGCCGAGACGCCGGGGCCCGAGAGAGACGCCGGGGTTTGGGAGAGGCGCCAGGGCCCGGGAGTGGCGCCAGGGCCCGGGAGTGGCGCCAGGGCCCTCAGACCGCGACGGCGTCGACCGAAACCGGCCAGCTCATCCGGATCAGGCCACCGTCCGTGCCGTTGGTGACCTCCAGGTCCTCGACCAGACCGGTGATCACGGCCAGGCCCAGGGTGTCCTCGTCCGGGTCCCCGCCCTCGGCCGCGCCGGAAGCCGGGACGGCGGACGAGCCCGCCTCGTCCTCGACCTCGATGAGGAAACGCTTCTCCTGGTCGGTCAGCGCCACCCTGACGGTGCCGCCGATGCCGCCGCGCTGGTGCAGCCCGACCGCGCGGGAGCACGCCTCACCGACCGCGAGCCGTACCTCGTCGAGCACCGACTCGTCGACCCCGGCCCGTCTGGCGACTGCCGCGGCGACCAGCCGGGCCGTGCGGACGTGCTCGGGAAGCGCGCTGAATCGAAGTTCGACGGTTGCCATCTCTCCCCCTCGGGGTGCTCCGACCGGGGCCGACGCCGCGGCCCCCGCGGGCCGGCCGAACCGGCCCCGGTGCAGCCGGGACGACCGGGGCTAGGAGCCCCGAACACCCCGACCGCGTGAATCGGGCGGGCCGGCCACGAGGACCGGCCCGGCCGCGTCAGTCGGTCGCGTTGACCGCGTCCTCCACCGAGGTGTGGATCGGGAAGACCTTGGTCAGGCCGGTGATGCGGAAGATCTTCAGGATGCGCTCCTGGTTGCACACCAGGCGCAGCGAGCCCTCGTGGGCACGCACCCGCTTCAGACCGCCCACCAGCACGCCCAGACCGGTCGAGTCGAGGAAGTCCACGCCCTCCATGTCGACGACGAGGTGGTACTTGCCGTCGTTGACGAGCTCGACCAGCTGCTCCCGCAGCTTCGGGGCGGTGTACACATCGATCTCGCCGCCAACCTCGACGACCGTACGATCGCCGACTGAACGGGTCGACAGGGACAGGTCCACGGAACCTCCAGCACCTTGCCTTGCTACGTCATGTGCGTTCCTCGGCCGGACGGCCGCCACCGCATGGTCGCGAGCCCGGGGCGCGCCCAGCCAACGCGTGGCAAGCCTCGGCGCTGCGACCCACGGCCATACGGCCGTCACGGCCACATTCAACCACCTGCGACCATGCCCGCACGATGGCTTACGACGATTCTCCGTCACGCCGGTGACACACTGGGTCCCCATGCCGCCCCGACACAGCCTGCCCGAGGCACTGCTCACGACCCTGTCCACCACCAGGGGGCGGTCCGACCGGCTCACCCATACGGAGCACCTTCCCGCCCGACCTGCGCGTTATGCGCCTTGGCCCGACCCGATCCGCTCCGAGATCGTGGCCGCCGCGCGCACCGTCGGGGTGGAACAGCCCTGGGCGCACCAGGCGGAAGCCATGAACCTGGCCAAAACCGGCCAGACTGTGGTGATCGCCACAGGGACCGCCTCGGGCAAGTCGCTCGGCTACCTGGCCCCGGTCCTGAGCGATCTGCTGGACGGCACCGAGGCCCGCAACGGCCGCGGCGCGACCGCCCTCTACCTCGCCCCGACCAAGGCGCTCGCCGCCGACCAGCGCCGCCGCGCCGCCGAACTCGCCCCGCCCAGGGTCCGGGCCGCCCTCTACGACGGCGACACCCCGCCCGAGGAGCGCGAGTGGGTCCGCCAGTACGCCTCCTACGTGCTCACCAACCCGGACATGCTCCACCGGGGCATCCTGCCCGCCCATGCCCGCTGGTCCTCCTTCCTCAAGGTCCTGCGCTACGTGGTCGTCGACGAGTGCCACACCTACCGGGGCGTGTTCGGCTCCCACGTCGCCCAGGTGCTGCGGCGGCTGCGCCGCATCTGCGCCCGTTACGGTTCGTCACCCACCTTCCTGCTCGCCTCCGCCACCACCGCCGACCCGGCCGCCACCGCCGGACGGCTGACCGGCCTGCCCGCCGTCGCCGTCACCGAGGACGCCTCCCCGCGCGGGCCGATGGTCTTCGGCCTCTGGGAGCCGCCGCTGACCGAGAACGTCGGCGAGCACGGCGCGCCCGTCCGCCGCACCGCCACCGCCGAGGCGGCGTACCTGCTCACCGACCTCGTCGAGCAGCAGACCCGCACCGTCGTGTTCGTCCGCTCCCGCCGGGCCGCCGAACTCGTCGCCCTGCAGGCCCAGGACCAGCTCGGCCGGCCGCTCGCCGACCGGGTGGCCGCCTACCGCGGCGGCTACCTCGCCGACGAGCGCCGGGCCTTGGAGCGCGCCCTGCACAGCGGCCGGCTGCTCGGCCTGGCCTCCACCTCCGCCCTCGAACTCGGCGTCGACGTCTCCGGCCTCGACGCCGTCCTGATGGCCGGTTACCCCGGCACCCGGGCCTCGCTGTGGCAGCAGGCGGGCCGGGCCGGACGGGAGGCCCAGGGCGCGCTCGCCGTCCTGATCGCCCGGGACGACCCGCTGGACACCTACCTGGTGCACCACCCCGAGGCGCTGTTCGCGGCGCCCGTCGAGGCCACCGTGCTCGACCCCGACAACCCGCACGTCCTCGCCCCGCACCTGTGCGCTGCCGCCGCCGAACTCCCGCTCACCGACGCCGACCTGGAGCTGTTCGGCCCCTCCACCGCACCGCTGCTGCCCGTCCTGGAACGCCGCGGCCTGCTGCGTCGGCGCAGCGACGGCTCCTGGTACTGGACCCGCCGCGAACGCGCGGCCGACGCCGTCGACCTGCGCGGCAGCGGCGGCAGCCCGGTGCAGATCGTCGAGGCCGCCACCGGCCGGCTGCTCGGCACGGTGGACGCCTCCGCCGCCCACACGACGGTCCACACCGGGGCCGTCCACCTGCACCAGGGGCGCACCTTCCTGGTCCGCGAACTCGACCTGGAGAACTCCGTCGCCCTGGTCGACGCGGCCGACCCGCCGTACTCCACGGCCGCCCGGGACATCACCTCCATCTCGGTGCTCGACACCGACACCACCGTCCACTGGGGCGAGGGCCGGCTCAGCTTCGGTTCGGTGGAGGTGGTCAACCAGGTGGTCGGCTACCTCCGCAAGCGGATCTCCACCGGGGAGATCATGGGCGAGAGCAAGCTCGACCTGCCGCCCCGCACGCTGCGCACCCGGGCGGTCTGGTGGTCCGTCACCGAGGACCAGCTGCTCGACGCGGACATCCCGCTCGACCGGTTGCCCGGCGCCGCCCACGCCGCCGAGCACGCCTCGATCGGGCTGCTGCCGCTGTTCGCCACCTGCGACCGCTGGGACATCGGCGGCGTCTCCGTCCCGCTGCACCCCGACACCGAGCTGCCCACCGTGTTCGTCTACGACGGCCACCCGGGCGGGGCCGGCTTCGCCGAACGCGGCTTCCAGCGGGCCGTCCAGTGGCTGACGGCCACCCGCGAGGCGATCGCCGCCTGCGAGTGCGAGCGCGGCTGCCCGTCCTGCGTGCAGTCGCCCAAGTGCGGCAACGGCAACGACCCGCTGGACAAGGCCGCGGCCGTCCTTCTCCTGGACGTCCTGCTGGCCGGCGCTCCGGAGGTGGCGGACGGGGCGCCCGGCCCCACCGGCACGGGCTGAACGGGCCCATGAGCCCTCCTCCACTCGCGCGACGACGGCCCGAACCGGACCGGCGCGAGCCCGACCGCCTCATGAGCCCTCCTCCGCCGCCGTAACTGCGGCCCGAACCAGACCGGCGCGGGCCCGACCACCTCATGAGCCCTCCTCCACCGCCGCGACGGCGGCCCGAACCGGTCCGGCCCGGGCCCGGGCTCGGGCCGGACCGACCGGGAGCCGCACGGGCAGCCCCGCGACGGGCACTTCGGCCACCACCTCGACGGCGTCCTCGTCCCGGTCCACCACGCAGGACACCAGGCCCGCTCCCTGCGCAGCGACGATCCCGACGGCCCGACCGCAGCCGCCGTCCGGGTCCAGCAGCAGCCGGTCCGCCGACGCGAGGGCGGCGAGGTCGGCCGCCGCCTCGGCCCGGTGCCGGGCGACGACGACCGCACCGACCGCCATCGTCGCCGCGAACACCGAGCAGCCGAGCATCGCGAAGGCCACCAGCCAGACCGTCGCCGAGCCGGCGTCCACCGACCCGCCACGCCCGCGCGCCGCAGCGGCCCGGGACCGCACTCGCACCGCCGTCGGCAGCAGCCGGGTCAGGTCGGCCATGCCGTTCCTCCTCCCACCAAGACGTCCTCCCGCGCCGCCACCGCGGCGGCGCTCAGCCGTACCGAGAGCAGGCCCGCGAGCCTGCCCGGCGCCCCGCAGGGCGCCTCGACGGTGACCCGCACGGTGTCGGCCGCCAGGGCGACCTCGACCTGTGCCCCGGGCGGGGCCGCCGCACGGGCGACCGCGACGGCGTCGGCCTCCCCGCGGGCGGCGGCCCGGGCACCGACCCGGGCCGCGTCCACGCACCGGATCTGGGCCGCCGCCGCGAGCACGCCCCAGATCAGCAGCGCCGCGAGCAGCACCAGCGCCGGCATGGCCACCGCCGTCTCCGCCGTCACGAACCCCGCGTCACCGCGCGCCCGGCCGCTCCCACGCCCCCTACGTCGCATGGAGCGCCCGCTCCAGCAGATCGGTCAGCGCCCCGGTGACGGTCGCACTAGTCACCACCTTGTAGAGCCCGGCCGCGAGCGCACACGCGCCCAGCGTCCCGACCGCGTACTCCGCCGTGGTCATCCCGGCGTCCGACCGGCCCCTGGCCCTGACCACCCGCCGGACCCGGCGTGCCGCCCAGCGTCCTCGCCGCCTCCAGCCGCCGGGCAACGGCCGGGCCGGAAGAGCGTTCACGAGCCGGGGTGCGATCACAACAGCCATGGTTTTCTCCTTCGTTGGTTTCGGATGCATGCGATGGATTGAGTTGACGAGGCGGGTCGTAGGGAGGACTGGAGACGTGACGGGTGCGGTGGACACCGATCCGCCGGCCTCCGTGATCGACCTGCTGGAACCCGCCCGGCCCCTCACCCCGCCAGTGCGAAGCGACTGGTCAGCCCCACGACGACCGGCACCACGCCGATCAGCACGAAGGCCGGAAGGAAGCAGAGCCCGAGCGGCGCGGTGGCCAGCACCCCCGCCCGGCGGACCCTGGCGTGGGCAGCCCGGCCGGCCGCCGTCCGCCGGGCGTGGGCGAGCCCGATCAGCGGCTCGGCCACCGGGGAGCCGCCGACGCTCGTGCGGACCATGCAGCGGGCCAGCGCTGCCAGCGAGGGGTGCTGCTCGCCCAGCCGGTTCCAGCACAACTCCGGCGGTGCGCCCAGGGCCAGTTCGGCTCCGATCGCCACCAGCCGGGGCCCCATCGGGGCGCCCACACTCCGCCCGACCGCCAGGACCGCCACGGAGGGCGAGGCCGCCGAGCCGAGGCAGGCCGCCAACAGCTCGGCACTCAGCGGGAGTTGCCGCGTGAGCAGCTCCTCCTCCAGCTCTGCCCGTCGATCGGCGGGCGACCGCGCTCGCGCCAGCGCCCGGTAGGCGCCCACCGCCAGAACCACCCCCACGAGCGGGCCGAGGCCACCGCCGAGCAGCAGAGCGGCTCCAGCACCCGCCAGGACCGCCATCGCCGCCCGCCGAAGCACCCCATCAGTGTCCCGTGCCAGCGGCGTCGGCCGCACCGACCGCGCCACCGGAAGTCGCCTGGAGAGCCTGGCCGAGGCGCGGCGCCGCCCCGCCCACCGACGCGCCGGCGCAACTCCCGCCGCCGCAGCGGCCGTCAGGACCGCCAGGGCCCACATCACCCCGTCACCGCCTCTGCCCTGACCGCCCCGTGGCTCACGCGCGGCCTGCGCCAGGCCCGTCGCCGCGACAGACCGCTCAACGCCCGCCCAGCGCCCAGGACTCCCCGCTCGCCACGCACTCGCCCGAAGCGGCGCGTGGAGGCCTTCAGGGCCCCGAGCCGCACTCGCCCGGCCTTCGGCGCCCCGGCCGTCCACGAGCCCGGCCCGGTACCGCCGCTCCCCGGGCCCGCAGAGCCCTCCAAACCGCCCCGAGCCGCCACCCGCACGATCCGCGCCGTCCAGGCAACACCCAGCCCTTCCAATCCCGCGCCCACTACGAGACACCCGAGCCCGGCGGACGTGTGCAGGAGAACGTCCAGCGGCCTCGCCCCCATCGCGGTGCCCAGCAACAGGCCCGCCGCCGGCAGCGCCGCCAGGACGGCGATCGTCGTTCGCGGACCGGCCAGTTCACCGGCGATCTCCTCGGCGAGCGCCTGCTCACCGCGCAGCGCCTCCGCGACCCGGTCCAGCGCGGCGGCCAGCCCGGAACCCCCGTCGGACGCGACCCGCCAGCAGGCCGCGATCGACGCCGCCCCACTCCCGCCCGGGAGTTCGGCGAGCAGGTGGAGCGCGGCAGGCACGTCGCCCCCGTACCGGCCGGCCGCCAGCCGCGCCACCGGCTCCTCGCCCAGTCTGCGCAGGACCTCGGGATCGTCCGCGATGCGCGCCGTCACCACGTGGAGCGCCTGCTCCGGCGTCAACCCACTGCGCAACTCCCCTGCCAGCCCGGCGCAGAGCTCGACCACACCGGCTACCCGGCTCTTCGCCTCCGCCGCCAAGGCCCGCCGCAGCCGCCACCGCCGGAACGGCACCACGGCCAGCACACCGACGAGCACCGGCACTGGCGAGCTCGTGGCATACCCGGCCGCCAGTCCCCCGGGAAGGACCAGCAGTTCGGGGGCCATCCACTGTGGCGGGCGCGGCGCACCCACCGGCCTCATTGGCGGCACCGGCGGCCCGGCACCGGCCAGCACCAGCCTGGATCGCCGCCCACCCGGTAGCTGCTGCTGCACCACATGCCACCCGCCGAGCGCGACCACGCACAGCGCCACGGCCCACCACAGCGCGATCTGACTCTCGATCATCCTGTGAACCTCCTTGTCATCGGCCTTTCCTGCCCCAGTCCCCCAGCAGCGCGAGGGCGCCCACGGCGAGCACACTCAGCAGCAGGACGAACCCGAGTTCCGCCGCCCGCACGCCCGCCCCCGCGAGCCCCGTCACGGCGGCCCCGCCGAGAGCGTGACGCCGCGCGCCGCCAGCAGCCCGACCAGCCGCTCCCAGCCCGCCTTCGGGGCCATGCCGCCCTCTGTCGTGAACTCCACCGCCGGGATCGTCACGGCCAGGCCGTCGCGGTCCCCCGCCAGCGTGTGGATCTCGGCCACCCGGCGCCGCCCCGAGCCCGGCTCCCGGACCAGGTGCACCACCAGGTCGAGCGCGGCCCGGAGTTGGCTGTGCAGCGCCGGCCGGTCGAGCCCGGCGAGCGAGCCCAGAGCCTCCAGCCGCACCGGCACGTCCGCCGCCGTATTGGCGTGGACCGTCCCGCAGCCGCCCTCGTGGCCCGTGTTCAGCGCGGCCAGCAGGTCCGACACCTCGGCCCCGCGCACCTCGCCGATCACCAGCCGGTCGGGCCGCATCCGCAGTGCCTGCCGGACGAGGTCCCGGAGGGTGAGCTCGCCGAGCCCCTCCTGGTTGGGCGGTCTGCTCTGCAGCCGGACCACGTGGGGATGAGCCGGCTGCAGCTCGGCGGAGTCCTCGGCAACCACGATCCGCTCGTCCGGGCCGACGAGGCCGAGCAAGGCCGCGAGGAGCGTGGTCTTGCCCGTCCCCGTGCCGCCGGACACCAGGAGCGACAGCCGGGCCCGCACGATGCCGGCCAGCAGGTCGGCGCCCTCCGGCGGCAGCGCCCCGCCCGCCACCAACTCGGCGAGCGTGAACGGCCGGGGCCGGCAGACCCGCAGCGAGATGTGCGTGCAGCCGGCCGCGATCGGCGGCAGCACGGCGTGCAGCCTGGTGCCGTCCGGGAGGCGGGCGTCCACCCAGGGCCGGGCGTCGTCCAGCCGCCGCCCCGCCGCGGTGGCCAGCCGGTGGGCCAGCCGTCGCACCGCCTCGGCGTCGGCGAAGCGGACCCCGGTGGCCCGGTGCAGGCCGCCGCCACGGTCGACCCACACCTCCTCCGGACCGTTCACCAGGACGTCCGTGACGTCGGGCGCCGCCAGCAGCCGGTCCAGCGGGCCCGCACCCACCAGTTCGGCACGCAGGGAGCGCACGGTGTCCAGGACCTCGTCCCCGCCGAGCGGCGGCCGCGTGGCCCGCAACGCTGCGGCGACCGAACCGTCCGTCGGGGCCGCGCCCGACTCGGCCAGCCGCAGCCGGACCGCGTCCAGCAGCGCCGCCGTCCGCTCCTCCCGCGCCGTCCGCCCGTAGGGGCACGGACGGGACTGCTCCGGCGGCCCGTCGGGCGGCGGGACGCTCCGGAGCAGCCGGTGCTCCCGCGCACCACCGCCCCCAGCGCCGCCCCGGCCGAGCGAGCCGCCCGGACCCCCGGCCCCGCCGGCACCACCGGCGCCACCCGGGCCGGACCCGATCCCGTTTCTGCGCAGACGGACCATCAGTACACACCTCCTCCGACCGCCGGCACCGGCGGCAGCACTTCGTCCAGGAAGGTCGCGCAGAAGCGCGCGAGCGGGCCGCTGTCCCGCGTTCCGGGCGGGACGCCCTTCTCGACGTCCTCGGCCAGCCCGGGCTCCGGCTCCAGCTCTCCCGCGAGCTCCAGCCGCAGCCCGCGGGCGATCCGCCCGGCCGGGAGGCCGCGCACGCGCAGCGGACGCACCACCGCCCGGACGTCCCCGAGCCGCATCCGGGCCGCCGCCGCGACCCGGTCGGCGGCGGCCACCGCCCGCAGTTCGGCCGGGACCACCAGCAGGGCCAGGTCGGACTGCTCCAGCGCCTGCCCGGCCGCCGCGTCGAGGTGGCGCGCCACGTCGACCACCACGAGCCCGCCGCGCCGCCTGGAGGCCGCCAGGACGCTGCGCATGGCCTCGGGCGGCACGGCCAGGGTGTCGCCGCGGTCCCACGAGAGGCAGGACAGCCTGGACGGCCGTTTGAGCGCCGGCAGCGCGCGGGCCAGCTCGGCCCCGCTGACCCGGCCACGCGAGCCGGCCAGATCGGGCCAGCGCAGCCCGCGGGCCGTCTCCCCGCCGAGCAGGATGTCGAGGCCACCGCCCAGCGGATCCCCGTCGATCAGCATCGTCCGCCGCCCGGACCGCGCCGCGGTGACGGCGAGGGCACACGCAAGGGTGGAGGCCCCGGCCCCGCCGCGGCCGCCGAGCACCGCGACGGTGAGCGCCGGCGGCCCGACGCCCTCGGCCGCGTCGGCGATGCGGTCGAGCAGCCAGGCCTCGGCGTCGGGGAGGAACAGCACGTGCTCGGCGCCGAGTTGGACGGCTCTGACCCACACCTCCGGGTCGTCCAGGTCCAGTCCGAGCAGCAGGACCCCGGCGCGCCGGGGCAGCCCCGCGCACAGGGCCACCCGGTCGTCCCCGACGAGGACCAGCGAGGAGCTCTCCCAGAGCCCGCGCGGCGGCGGGGCGCCCCTGATCAGCTGCGGGTCGGTGCCCGCGGCCGCGCAGAGCCGCAGCAGGTGCTCGGCGAGGCGCTCGTCCCCGGTGAGGACGAGCGGCCCGGTGGGCCCGGGCCCCTCGACGGTGGTGTGACCGGTGATCGGCGTCGACATGGTGGTCTCCCCTCCGCGCCGCCGCCCGCTCCTCGCGGCCGACGGCGCACGTCCGACGGTTGCGGCGGACGGCCGCCGGGAGGACCCGGGAGAGGCCCTGAAGGAGGCCCCGACGACCGCCGCCGAACCTCACGGTGGAGGCTGATCCGGATTCCGTCATCGGGCTTCCGAATCCCTGTGGACAACTCGACGCCTGTGGATAAATACGTTCACCCGGGCGGGGGGCTAATGGGCCAAGAATTGACGAACCGGGATCACGGAGATGAACCGGGGACTCCGGCGGCACTTACCGCGCGACCTCGCCGGACACGTCGCACGGACCTGTCCCGGCACTCGGCGCCACTTCGGCGGGGGCGGCGAGTGGCCACCGGCAGGCATGAGCAAATGGCGACGCAGAGTGACGAAAGGTGGTGGACGGACCCCGGTGCCGACACCCCCTGTACACCTCGGGCAGTCGGCCGGGCACACCCGCCGCGAAGGGCCTTCAAGCCCTGAAAATGGCCCCGGACGTGCGACGACCCCCGCCGGGGGGGAGAGCGGGGGTCGTCTATCCACAGCCCGACTCGGGGGGGAGGAGCCGGACCGGGTTAGCACGGTCGCGAACGATCCGTGACTTCCATGGTGTACCCGAGAGGCCAGAAACACAAACCCGCACGCCCACGAGTACGCCGAATGGCGGGGTGTTTTGCAGCTCCCTCTATCCTCGGTTCCCGTGGACACCACCGAGAACGCCGACGACCGCGCCGACGACTCCGCGGACGGCACCACCGGACCCGCCGAGGCTCCCGCCACCGCCCGCCACCGGCCGGGCGGCACCCGCACGGCGGCCTTCTTCGACCTGGACAAGACCATCATCGCCAAGTCGAGCGCGCTGGCCTTCAGCCGGCCGTTCTACCAGGGCGGCCTGATCAACCGTCGGGCCGTACTACGCAGCGCGTACGCCCAGTTCGTGTTCCTCGTCGGCGGCGCGGACCACGACCAGATGGAGAAGATGCGCGAGTACCTCTCGTCGCTCACCCGGGGCTGGAACGTGCAGCAGGTCCGGGAGATCGTCGCCGAGACGCTCCACAACCTGATCGACCCGATCATCTACGACGAGGCCGCCTCGCTGATCGAGCAGCACCACGCGGCCGGCCGCGACGTGGTGATCGTCAGCAGCTCGGGCTCCGAGGTGGTCGAGCCGATCGGCGCCCTGCTCGGCGCGGACCACGTGATCGCCACCCGGCTGAAGATCGAGGACGGCTGCTACACCGGCGAGATCGAGTACTACGCCTACGCCGAGAACAAGGCCGCCGCCATCCGGGAGTTGGCCGCGGTCGAGGGTTACGACCTGGCCCAGTCCTACGCCTACAGCGACTCCTCGACCGACCTGCCGCTGCTGGAGGCCGTCGGCCACCCGTCCGCCGTCAACCCGGACCGCGCGCTGCGCAAGGAGGCGGCGGCCCGGGAGTGGCCGGTGCTGGTCTTCGACAAGCCGGTGGAACTGCGGCGGCGGCTCCCGGAGTTCTCCGCCCCGAGCGGCTCGGTGCTGACCGCCGTGGCGGTCGGGACGGCCCTGCTGACCGCCGGCGTGATCTGGTACCTGGCCCGGCGGCGCCGGCCGACCGCCTGACGCCCGGGGCCGGCCACCCCGGACCCGCCGTTCAGGACCTGATCACTCTCCGCGTTTGGGACAAAACGGGCAATTGCCGCAGACTTCCCGTTTCGGGTTCCCCTTTCGCCCGAAACGCGATACAAATGAAGCACGGCCCGCGAGACCCGGTCAGGACCGAAGAGGTCAAACCGACAACGCAGTTCAGGCCCCACGGACCGCGCGTACAAGTAGCCGAGCACCCACATGCAGCCGACCCGCTGTCGGGCCGCCGGACCAGACGAACGGGCAGGATCCCCGTCTGATCGGCACTTCCGGTGCATGCTTGGTCACCCGGCACCTGTACCAGCGGCGGCACCCGGCAGGATCAGGTGCCGCCGCATCTTCGCGTCCGGGCAAGGCCGTTCAGGGCTACGAGCCCCTGCGAAGGCCCGGGGTTCCGAAGATCCCCGCGAGCCCCCGCGGGCGCTCCGACCGGTCAGACCATCCCGCGCTGCATCGCCTCGCAGACCGCCGTGCTCTCCCGCACGCCGAGCCGCAACGCGCGGCCGCAATGGGCGATCCAGGCCGCCATGCCCTCCGCCGTCCCGGACAGGTAACCGGCCAGTGCCCGCCGGTAGGCGTCCGTCCCGAGCTCGGCGAGGCCGACCTCGGCAGGGCAGATCGACTTCGGGTCGAGCCCCTCGGCGATCAGCACGATCCGCTGGGCGGCCCGCGCGATCACCCCGTTGTAGGCACCGAACGGGCGCAGCGCGAGCAGCTCCCCGTGGACCACCGACGCGACGACGAGGGCCGGCGTCCCGACGCCCTGCCCCTCCGCGCGCGCGACCAGCAGGCGCGAGAGCTGGTCGAGGCGCGCGGCGACCTCCTCGGCCCCGGGCGCGGGCGGCAGCACCGGCAGCGGCGCGTCCACCACAACGGCCTCGACGCTCTCCACCGGCTCCAGGTCGAGCGGGAACAGCTCCTCGGCCGCCTCCCCCGCCCGCCGCGGACGGCCCGCGGACGGGTCGGCGTCGCCGACCGCGAGCAGGTGCAGCCGGGCCAGCACCTGGAGCGGCGAGTGCCGCCAGATGCTGAGCAGCTGGCCGGCCTCGGCGGCGATCCGCAGGGCGGCGCCGACCTCGCGGGCCCCGTCGTCCGCGCTGAAGTCGCTGCGGCGCCGGACCTCCTCCAGCGGCCAGTCCGCCCCGGCCAGCGCCGCGGAGGCGCGGGCGCCGCGCAGCGCGGACTCGGATGTGACCTCGGCCGCGCGGCGGCGCATCACCCGGTGGCCGTAGAGGCGGTCGACGGCCTTGCGCACCTCGGCCACCGCGTCGGGCACCCCGGGGAGCTGGGCCAGCGGGGCGAGGGGATCTGTTCCAGTGCTCACCTACCCGAGAGTAATGAACCGGCCGCCCCTCCCGGAACAGCAACCCCGCATCACCCATTAGAGGCAATCCTCACTTCCCGTCCACGGGGACGCCCAAACCCCGGCTAGCATGGCTGCTATCGGAGACGATAACGATTTCCAGTTACGTCCCGGCGCCAGTTGAGCTCCCAGGGCGAGGCCCGGGGGCGGCACCCCCGGAGCGAGAGCCCCCGAGCGAGAGCCGGAGTCCCAGATGAAGATCGCCTTCGTCGGCAAGGGCGGCAGCGGCAAGACGACGCTGTCCGCGCTGTTCATCCGCCACCTGGCCGCCACGGGCCGGCCGGTGATCGCCGTCGACGCCGACATCAACCAGCACCTGGGCCCCGCGCTCGGCCTGACGGACGATCAGGCCGCCGCGCTGCCCTCGCTAGGCGCCCACCTGCCGGAGATCAAGGAGTACCTGCGCGGCAGCAATCCGCTGATCGGCTCGGCGGACGAGATGATCAAAACCACGCCGCCCGGCCGGGGCTCGCGCCTGCTGCGCATCGTCGAGGAGAACCCGGTCTACGCCGCCTGCGCGTGGCCCATCGCCCTGGACGAGGGCTCGGTGCGGCTGCTCGCGACCGGCGCCTTCAGCGAGGAGGACCTCGGGGTGGCCTGCTACCACTCCAAGGTCGGCGCGGTCGAGCTGCTGCTCAACCACCTGGTGGACGGCCGTGACGAGTACTTCGTCACCGACATGACGGCGGGCTCCGACTCCTTCGCCTCCGGCCTGTTCACCCGCTTCGACCTGACCTTCCTGGTCGCCGAGCCGACCCGCAAGGGCGTCTCGGTCTACCGCCAGTACAAGGACTACGCCCGTGACTTCGGGGTGCACCTGCGGGTGATCGGCAACAAGGTGCAGGGCCCGGACGACCTGGAGTTCCTGCGCCGCGAGGTCGGCGACGACCTGCTCACGACCTTCGGGCACTCGGACTGGGTGCGGCGCCTGGAGCAGGGCGCCGAGCCTCCGCTGAAGAGCCTGGAGCCGGCCAACCGGGCCGTGCTGGAGCAGTTGCTGACCGAGGTCGACGGCGCCCACGACCGGCGGGACGCGCGCCGCTACACCGACCAGGCCGTGCTCTTCCACCTGCGGAACGCGGAGAGCTGGGCCAGCGCCAAGGTCGGTGTCGACCTCGCGACGCAGGTCGACCACGGTTTCGTGCTGGGCGAGTTCGCCCACGACGGCGAGCGGCCCGCCCCGGCCGGAGCGCCCGCCTGACAGGTCGGCGCGGGCCGGCCGCGCCGGCGGACGGCACCCGAACGGGCCGTGTCCTCCCCCTGAGACTGGGAGGACACGGCCCGTTCGACGTGTCCGGGGTGCCCACCAGCAGATTTGCAGGCATTCGAACACCACCCGATGGGGTGAATCAGGGGCTTTTCCCCTTCCGTCCCGGCATGACTGCGTGCAAAGCTTTCATTACCCTCGGTTTACCGAGTCTTGATGGTCCGTCCCGACGGCCCTCCGCGAGGCCTCCCGCTCCTCGCTCGGGCCCCTGGCGGGCCCTGATGGTCAGGTCCGGCCGGTGACACCCGCACTCCCCGCCGCGCCCGCACCATCCCGCCACACCGTCGCGACCCACGACAGCCGATCCGCCCCGGAGCCCCACGACCGGACTCACCGCCGGACCTGACTGCGTTCGTTCCCCCGGACAGACGGGAAAAGCAATGACCCTCGACATCTCCAGCGCCCCCATCGCCTCCGACACGACCGACCACGCGCCACCGGGTCCCGACCCCCGGGTCCGGTGGATGCAGGACCTCTCGGCCTCCGTGGTGGTCTTCCTGATCGCCGTGCCGTTCTCCCTCGGCATCGCGCTCGCGACCGGGGCCCCGCTCACCGCGGGCCTCGCCGCAGCCGCCGTCGGCGGCATCGCCGTCGGACTGCTCGGCGGCACGCCCCTCCAGGTCAGCGGCCCCTCGGCCGCACTGACCGTGATCACCGCCGGGTTGATCGCCCAGTACGGCTGGCGGGCCACCTGCGCCATCACGCTCGCGGCCGGGCTGCTCCAACTCCTTCTCGGCGCGCGCCGGGTGGCCCGCACCGCGCTCGCCGTCTCGCCCGCCATCGTGCACGGCATGCTGGCCGGGGTCGGGCTCGCCATCGCCATCGCCCAACTGCACGTCGTGCTGGGCGGCTCCCCGCAGAGCTCCGCGATCGCCAACATCCTCGCGCTGCCCGGACAGTTGGCGGGCCCGCACCCGCCTGCCGTGCTGATCGGCGCGGTGACCGTGGCCGTCCTGCTCGGCTGGCCGCGGCTCGGCCGACTCCCCGGCCGCGCGGGCACGTTGGGCGCGAAGCTGGCCAGGCTGCCCGGTCCGCTGGCCGCCGTCGCCGTCGCCACCTCACTCGCCACCGCGGCCGACCTCCCGCTCGCGCACATCGAACTGCCCTCCTGGCAGCCGCACTCGTTCGTCCCGGCGCTCCCCCACGGTCCGCTCGCCGGAGTGGTCGCCGCCGTCCTCACCGTCACCGCCGTCGCCAGTGTCGAGTCGCTGCTCTCCGCCGTCGCGGTCGACCGGATGTCCCGCCGCACCGGCGACCTCGACCGCGAACTGCGCGGCCAGGGCGTCGCCAACATCGTCAGCGGCCTGATCGGCGGACTCCCGATCGCCGGAGGCGCCGTCCGCAGCACGGCCAACGTGCGCGCGGGCGGGCAGACCAGGTGGGCGTCGGTCCTGCACGGCGTCTGGGTGCTCGCGGCCGCGGTGGCGCTCACCGGCGGGCTGCGCCGGATCCCCCTGGCCGCACTGGGTGCGCTGGTACTGGCCGTGGGGCTCCAGATGATGAGCTTCGCGCACATCCGCAAGGTGCACCGGCACCGCGAGTTCCCGGTCTACCTGGCCACCGGGCTGGGCGTCGTTGTGTTCGGCGTGCTGTGGGGCGTGACGCTCGGCGCCGCCACCGCCGTCCTGCTCGCGCTCTACCGGCTCACCCGCGCCCACGTGGACGTGCTGGCCGGCCCGGACGGCAACGTGACGGTCCAGACGCACGGCCCGCTCACCTTCACCGCGGTGCCCCGGCTTAGCCGGGCCCTGGCC
Organism: Kitasatospora sp. NPDC093558; assembly: GCF_040683475.1. Classification (NCBI taxonomy): domain Bacteria; kingdom Bacillati; phylum Actinomycetota; class Actinomycetes; order Kitasatosporales; family Streptomycetaceae; genus Kitasatospora; species Kitasatospora sp. NPDC093558. The sequence goes on from NZ_JBFBDY010000061.1 coordinate 16,947, forward strand.
GGGATCCCCGCCGACGCCGACGTGACGGTGGTCCACGACGGGTCCTTCCTCGACCACGCGGCGTACGAGACCCTGCACAGCTGGCGCTCCGGGCACCAGGCCGCAGGCAGCCGGGTCTCGATGGTGACGAGGCGCCAGGACGACGAGGTACTCGACCCCGACGGGACGGTCCGCGCCGGCAGCTCCCCAGGCCCGCACCGCTGCCGCGCCTGGACGCCCTGGGTGGGCCACCACTGCATCGAGCAGCAGGAGGACCCCCACGGCCGGCTGCTCGACGGCGTCCGGGTGTTCCAGCAGCACACCGCCCCGCTGATCCGGCCCGAACTCGCCCGGCTGGCCCGGGAGGGGCAGACGCCCTCCCAGCTCTTCCTGACCTGCGCCGACTCGCGGATGGTCACCAGCATGATCACCAACAGCGGCCCGGGCGACCTCTTCACCGTCCGCAACGTCGGCAACCTCGTGCCGGCCCCGTTCGAGCCCGGCGCCGCCGACGACTCGGTGGCCGCCGCGGTGCAGTACGCCGTCGAGGCACTGGAGGTGCGCTCGATCACGGTCTGCGGCCACTCCGGCTGCGGGGCGATGAAGGCGCTCCTGGACGGCGTCCACGAGCGCCCCGGCACGCCGACCCCGCTGACCCGGTGGCTGCGCAACGGCCGCGGCTCGCTGGACCGGCTCCGACGGGCCCCCGCCGAGTTCGCCGACCGGCCGGTGGTGGACCTCGCGGAGCAGCTCTGCATCACCAACGTCATCCAGCAGCTGGACCAGCTGATGGCGAATCCGGCCGTGGAGCGCCGGGTCGAGGAGGGCACCCTGCGCCTGGTCGGGATGTACTTCGACTTCGCGACCGCCCAGGCGTACGTCCTCGACCGCGCGGCCGGCACCTTCAGCCCGGTCGAGGCGCGTCCGGGCACGACATCGGGCGCACCGGCGGTGTGCCCGCCCGAAGGAGCGAGCAGGATTCCGGACCGGGGGCCTGTCGCGGGCAGTGAGGAGGATCCCCAGCTGGCCGCCTGAAAGCCGGGTCCGTGTCCCCGCCGGGCGGGCCGGGGCACGGACCCACCTCCCAGGGACCTCTGTCCCTCCCTCCAACCCGCCAACGTTCTCCCGACGTCTTCCCGCAGGCCCGCGGCGGCCATCGGGGCCGCCGCGGCAGGGGTCCGAGCGGCCCGTCCACGACGACGTCCGTTCGACTCTCGGTCAAAGGTCTACACCAATTCCCGGGTCCCTCTTGTCAAGTGGGCTGTTCGCCTGGTGAGCTGTGCGCTGGGACACACGGGACAATCCCCACGCACGGGATCGTTCCAGATCATGACTCGATGAGGAGTGCGTGTTGAGCAACGAGAGCCTGGCCAACCTGCTCAAGGAGGAGCGTCGGTTCGCTCCCCCGGCAGAGCTCGCCGCAGCGGCCAACGTCACCGCGGCCGCGTACGCGCAGGCCTCCGAGGACCGCCTGGGCTTCTGGGCCGAGCAGGCCCGCCGCCTGGACTGGGCCACCGAACCCACCCAGACGCTCGACTGGTCCAACCCCCCGTTCGCCAAGTGGTTCGCCGACGGCACCCTCAACGTGGCCTACAACTGCGTCGACCGCCACGTCGCCAACGGCCTGGGCGAGCGCGTCGCCATCCACTTCGAAGGCGAGCCCGGCGACAGCCGCTCCATCACCTACGCCCAGCTCAAGGACGAGGTCTCCCAGGCCGCCAACGCCCTGCTCGAACTCGGCGTCACCAAGGGCGACCGCGTCGCGATCTACCTCCCCATGATCGCCGAAGCCGTCATCGCCATGCTCGCCTGCGCCCGCATCGGCGCCACCCACTCCGTCGTCTTCGGCGGCTTCTCCGCCGACGCCGTCGCCTCCCGCATCCAGGACGCCCAGGCCAAACTCGTCATCACCGCCGACGGCGGCTACCGCCGCGGCAAGCCCTCCGCACTCAAGCCCGCCATCGACGAAGCCCTCACCAAGACCGAAGGCGTCGAACACGTCCTGGTCGTGCGCCGCACCGGCCAGGAGACCGCCCTCACCGAGGGCCGCGACGTGTGGTGGCACGAGATCACCGCGCGCCAGTCGACCGAGCACACGCCCGAGGCGCACGACGCCGAGCACCCGCTGTTCATCCTCTACACCTCGGGCACCACCGGGAAGCCCAAGGGCATCCTGCACACCTCCGGCGGCTACCTCACCCAGGCCGCCTACACCCACCACGCCGTCTTCGACCTCAAGCCCGACACCGACGTGTACTGGTGCACCGCCGACATCGGCTGGGTCACCGGCCACTCCTACATCGTCTACGGGCCGCTCGCCAACGGCGCTACCCAGGTCGTCTACGAGGGCACCCCCGACACCCCCCACCAGGGCCGGTTCTGGGAGATCGTCCAGAAGTACGGCGTCACGATCCTCTACACCGCGCCCACCGCGATCCGCACGTTCATGAAGTGGGGCGACGACATCCCCGCCAAGTTCGACCTGTCCTCGCTGCGGGTGCTGGGCAGCGTCGGCGAGCCGATCAACCCCGAGGCGTGGGTCTGGTACCGCGACCACATCGGCGCCGGCAAGACCCCGATCGTCGACACCTGGTGGCAGACCGAGACCGGCGCCATGATGATCAGCCCGCTGCCCGGCGTCACCGAGACCAAGCCCGGCTCCGCCCAGCGCGCGCTGCCCGGCATCGCCGCCACCGTCGTCGACGACAACGGCACCGAAGTCCCCAACGGCTCCGGCGGCTACCTCGTCCTCACCGAACCCTGGCCCTCCATGCTCCGCACCATCTGGGGCGACGACCAGCGCTACATCGACACCTACTGGTCCCGCTTCGGCCCCAGCCAATCCACGCCTGGCGGCGGGTGGCGCTACTTCGCGGGCGACGGTGCCAAGAAGGACGAGGACGGCGACATCTGGCTGCTCGGCCGCGTCGACGACGTCATGCTCGTCTCCGGCCACAACATCTCCACCACCGAGGTCGAGTCCGCCCTCGTCGGCCACTCCTCCGTCGCCGAGTCCGCCGTCGTCGGCGCCACCGACGCCACCACCGGCCAGGCCATCGTCGCCTTCGTCATCCTGCGCGGCGGCATCACCGAAACCCCCGAACTCGTTGAGGAACTGCGCGCCCACGTCGGCCGCACGCTCGGCCCGATCGCCAAGCCCAAGCAGATCAAGGTCGTCGGCGAGCTCCCCAAGACCCGCTCCGGCAAGATCATGCGCCGCCTCCTGCGCGACATCGCCGAAGGCCGCGAGGTCGGCGACACCACCACCCTTGCCGACAGCACCGTCATGACCCAGATCCAGGCCCAGCTCCCGCCCGCCGGCAGCAACGGCTGAGCGCGCTGACACCTGAGTGAGGCAACGGGCGGTGCCCCGGGCGGTGAGAACCGTCCGGGGCACCGTCGTCGTACGGGCACGTCCGTCATGGACGCGCCCGTCACCGGCGCGCCCGTCGGACGGACGCGGCTGTCGGCCCTTCGGCCGTCTCCGGCCCGCCGAGCCCGTGCCGCCCACCCGAGCAGCCCGGTCCGTCCAGCCCGGTCAGACCGGTAAGACCGGCCAGATCCTCCGGTCCCCGCCGCTGCGCGGCCAGGGTGCGCAGGGTCTCGTACGCGCTCTGGACGAAGCCGCGGCTGCGCAGCGACCGTGCCTTGGCCATCACCGCCAGCCCCACCTGCGCGTGCGGGCTGAAGCTGGCGAAGGCGGTGAAGCCGCGGGTGGAGCCGGCGTGGAACACGAGTTCCTCGCCGTCGTCCACGTCCGGGTCCGGGCCTGCGGGCACCGACCGCTGGTTCCAGCCCAGGCAGATCCGGGTGGTACCGCCCCTGCGCCGCCCCGCCCGCGGCCGGCGGACCTCGCCGAGCGCCGTGCGCAGCGCCGCCGCGTCGGCCCGCTCCGGGAGCGGGACGGCGTCCAGCGACAGGTGCGCCTGGAGGTAGCGGAGCATGTCGTCGGCCGTCGAGCGCAGCGCCGCCGCGCCGGGCAGGGCGGGCAGCCGGAAGGACGGCACCCGGCGCCCGCGCCGGTACCCGGTGACCTCCTCCCGGCCGGGGCCGCTGGAGGTGTCGACCAGGCCGAGCGGGCCACAGACCCGGACGGCCAGCAGGTCGTCGTAGCGCTGCCCGGCGGCGTTGGCCAGCAAGAGTCCGAGCAGTCCGCAGCCGAGGCTGGAGTAGCGCACCTGCGTGCCGGGGGTTCCCCGAACGGGGGTCCGCGGCAGGGCCCTGAGCAGGTGTGCCGGTCCGAACGTGGCGTACGGGCTGGTGAACCACCGGGGTGCCATCGCGGGCAGCAGGCCGACCGGCAGCCGGGGCAGGCCCGAGGTGTGGGTGGCCAGGTGGAGCAGGGTGATCGGCCGCTCGTGCGGGTAGCCGGGGGCGGCGTCGGCGGGCAGGTAACGGTCGATCGGATCGTCGTACCGCACCTCGCCCCGGGCGGCCATCTCGGCGAGCAGCAGACCGGTGAACGTCTTGGTCACGGAGCCGAGTTCGAAGCGGGTGTCGGCCCGGACCGGGCGCTGGCCGGAGCGGTCGGAGCGCCCCCGGCAGACGACCGTCCGTTCGTCGCCGCGGATCACCGCGACGGCGACTCCCCCGCCGGGACCGGCCGCGTGGAACAGCGGGCGGAGCAGGTGGTCGAGGTCGGCGGGGAGCTCGGGTTCATCGGGTTCATCGGGGCCTGAGGGGCTGCCGGAGCTGCCGGAGCTGCCGGGACTGTCGGGATTGCCGGGGCTGCCGGAGCTGGCTGACCTGGGCAGATCGGCGGCCACGGGTGTCTCACCGGGTAAGAGGGGCGGTCTTGGCATGGGGGTGCCTCCAGAGCGGCTGCAGGGGAAACGGGAATGACGGGAGATGGGCGTCCGAGCCCGGATCGGGCGGCGGCGGACGCCTGCACCCGACGATAGGAACGCGTTCACTCGTCTGCACGCGGCCGGGGCCATTCGGGTGCGGCGCCGGTGCTCCGCGAGGGTGCAGAACGCAGCGCCAAGGCTTAAGTCCTTAGGTAGGACATTCCGGATGTCACTCGAACGTTCCCGTTAGACTGCTAAAGACGCATCAAGATCCTCGAACAGGAATCCGGGCGTCACAGGGCGCGCCGGGAAGTCTGGTCGGCACTTGCACCACGTGTGCATCCGTTTGCCGTTCCCAGCCCGCAGGAGGTCCGAGCGTGACCCGACAGCCGCCCGCCAATGAGCCGACGACCCGCCGTCGGCAGCTCCTCGGCCGGTTGCCGCTGCCCGAGCGCACCTACATCACCGACGCGCTGCGCACCGAGACGGTCGGCGGCATCCTGCTGCTGGCCGCCGCCGTGGTCGCGCTGGTCTGGGCCAACGTCTGGCCGGGCGCGTACGAGAGCGTCCTCGACCACACCGTCGGCCCGTCCGCGCCGCTCCACCTCGATCTGACGCTCGGCGACTGGGCCAAGGACGGCCTGCTGACGATCTTCTTCTTCGTCGCCGGCATCGAGCTCAAGCGCGAGTTCGTCGCGGGCGAGCTGCGCAGTCCCAGCGCCGCCGTGCTGCCCGTCGTAGCCGCGGTCTGCGGCGTCGCGCTGCCCGCGATCCTCTTCGCCCTGGTCAACTCGGGCAGCGGCGGCCACCCCGGCGGCTGGGCGATCCCGACCGCCACCGACATCGCCTTCGCCCTCGGCGTCCTCGCCGTCGTCGGCAGCCACCTGCCCTCGGCGCTGCGCGCGTTCCTGCTCACCCTGGCCGTCGTCGACGACCTGATCGCGATCCTGATCATCGCGATCTTCTACAGCTCGGGCATCAAGTTCTGGGCGCTCGGCCTGGCCTTCGTCGGACTCGCGCTGTTCTGGTTCCTGCACCGGCGCGGGGTGCACGGCTGGTACCTGTTCGTGCCGCTGGCCTTCGTCAACTGGGCGCTGATGCACGAGAGCGGCGTGCACGCCACGGTCGCGGGCGTCGCCATGGGCCTGATGCTGCGCTGCCACCGCGAGGGCGACGAGGAGCACTCCCCCGGCGAGCACATCGAACACCTGGTCCGGCCGCTGTCGGCCGGGCTGGCCGTGCCGGTGTTCGCACTGTTCGCGGCCGGTGTGACGATCTCCGGCCCGGCGCTGCGCGAGGTGTTCACCCAGGCCACGCCGCTCGGGATCGTCATCGGGCTGCTGGCCGGCAAGACGGTGGGCATCTTCGGCGGCACCTGGCTGGCCGCCCGGTTCACCCGGGCGGAGCTGAACCCGCAGCTCAAGTGGGCCGACCTGTTCGCGGTCTCGGTGCTCGCGGGGATCGGCTTCACCGTCTCGCTGCTGATCAGCGAGCTGGCCTTCCCCGGGAACCTGGCGCTCGCGGACCGTTCGAAGACGGCCGTCCTGGTGGGCTCGGTGCTGTGCGCGGCGGTTGCCACCGTGCTGCTCAAGCTCCGCAACCGGCACTACCGCGCGCTGTGCGAGGAGGAGGACCGGGACTCGGACGGCGACGGCGTCCCGGACGTCTACCAGTCGGACGACCCGGCCTGGCGGGCCCGGGTGGCCGAACTCGCACCGCACCTCGCCGACGACCGGCAGCACCCCGGCAACGCCGCGCGAGGCACCGGCCCAACCGCCGGCTCAACCGTCAACCCAACCACCGGCCCGACCACCGGCCCGGGCGCGGCCCACTGAGGCCCACCGGTTCCCCCCGTCCCGACGACCGGCTCCACCCCGGAGCACCGGAAGGTTGCTGAGGGTCGCTCAGGGCCCCCGTGGCCCGCTCCGGCGTCCGCCCGGCGCTCCCGACACCCACGAGGACCCTCCCGGGGCCACAAGGCCCCTCCACGGGCTCCACGGGG
>NZ_JBFBDY010000062.1:0-23673 GCF_040683475.1 Kitasatospora sp. NPDC093558
GCCGGGGGCGCCCCCGCCGGCGGGCTCCCCCTCGCCCCCGGGGGGTGCCCCCCAAACCCCCCCCCCCCCCCCGCGGGCGTCGCCGCTCGGTGCTCAGTGGGTGAGCAGATGCGAGAGGAAACCGATCGACGGGTCCTCGGGGGTACCGACGAGCAGGGCCCGGTCGAGCAGGCCGTTGTTGTGCTCGCAGCTGGTCTCCGGAAGCATCACACAGGCGTGGCAGGCGGCCAGGTTGGTGCCGCCCGTACCGGAGATCTCCGTTTCGATGCAGAGCGGGTCGGCGGAGCACCACTCGGCGCGGTGGACGGCCGAGCGCACGGCTCGCGCGAGTCGGTCGATCTCGCCCTGGGCGACCAGCCCGCCGAGACTCCCGGCCGAGTCGCTGGTGGCCGTGTAGATCAACACGCCGGCCATCTCGTCGCCGGCGTAGATCCGCTCACGGAGGGATGCCGCCGGGTAGCCGGAGTCCAGGCTCCACTCGTTGATCATCACGTGTGCGAAGGTGTGCAGCAGGGTCATGCGGGGGTCGGCGGGCGAGACCGGGACCCGAGCCGGGTCGGAGGCCCGCTCGGTGAGGACCTGCTGGTGGTGGTGCCGCATCCGGGCCACGCGGGCGGCGACGGCGGGCAGTTCGGCCCAGGCGTCGACCTTCTCTTCGTCGAAGCGGAGGAACACCCCCTCGCCGTGCACCTCCATGGCGGGAAGCCAGTCGGTGCGAACGAGGGACAGTCGAGCCTCGTGGCCCACGGAGGAGGTCTCGGGATCGATGACCCGGGTGAAGGCCTTGAGGGCCCGGACCTCACGGAGCTTCTTCACCAGCATCGGGGCAACCAGGCCCAGGCGGTTCAGGGGCTTCTCGTCGCCGATCGGCGGCTCGCAGACGAACTGCTCGGTGTGGTGGCCGGACTCCTCCGGGTTGCCGGCGCACAGGCGTTGGTACTCGAGGTCGCGCAGGGCCCGGTAGCGCTGCTCCTGGTCGCGGTCGGGTACGTCCTCGCCCGAGGGGTCCTCGGCCTCCATCGCGGCGACCAGGTCCAAGGCCTCCTGGGCACTCACGGGAGAGGGCGTCCCGTCGAAGATGTGCTTCAGATGGATCTCCATCTCGACGAGGCTGGTGCAGCCGCGGAGCTTGTCCCAGTGCTTGTCCAGGGCGTTCACCCGGGTGTCGCTCCACGGCGGGATGGACAGTGCCGAGCGGAGCACCGGCTGCCAGACGGAGGAGGAACCGCGCTGGAGGGTACGGGGTGTCAGGGAGCAGGGATCCTTGGGTGCGTCCTTCAGCCACGGGCGCTCGCCCCGGCAGCCGATGTTCAGCTCCTTGAGGGCACCGGCTCGGAAGGAGCCCTCCATGGACACCTCGGGTACTCCGCAGGAGCAGGAGAGCACCACCGAGCGGAGCGAGGAGGTACGGCCCGAGGAGCGGAGGCTCATCCGGCCGTCGCAGTCGGCGGCCGGTCCTTCCCCGCGCCGTCGCCGGTGCAGCCAGGCCCGGTACGGGAAGTCGGAGATGTGCCCGTCCTCGCAGGCGACGACGAATCGGGAAGGCACCAGGGGTTCGGCGCACTCGCCGCACTCGTTGCGTCCGGGGGGAGGGTTGAACTTCCCCACGTGGTCCAGCGCATGGCACTCGGGGCAGTGGTGCCAGAGCGGGAAGCGGCGCACCCGGATCCCGTCCCGGCTGTCGTCGCCGGAGGCGGGCGGGAGCCGGAAATGCCGTACGTCCAGGACCCGGGCGAGGCGGGGCTCGCGGATCACCGGGGCCTCGTCGTGGGGCCACTGCTCGGCGGCGCCGTCGATGCCCGCGACGATGAAGGATTCCTGGTCGACGGCGATCAGCGACCCCACTCCGTAGGTGGTGATGGCCTGGGCCCGGCGGACCGCGCCGCGACGGGGCAGGTTGCGGGCCGGTGCGGCGGAGCCGTCGGTGCCCCGCCGGCGGCGGGACGGGGGCGGGGTCATCGGGATGCCTCCATGAACAGGGCGGACTCGGCGTCGACGTCGCGCAGGGACCACAGGGTCTCCCACGCCTCGACGTCCTCCAGGGCGTCGTTGTAGGGCTTGAGCAGCGAGGGGACGGAGCGGCCGCGCTTCGGCTCGTAGTACAGGCCGCCGTGCGCCTCGGCCTCGTCGTACCACCAGTCCACGAACTCGTCGAAGGCCGCGGCGACGTGGGCGACCTCCTTGTCCGCGGTTTCCTCCGGGGAAACGCTCCGGACCCGTTCGAGGATCTGCGGACGGATCCGCTCCCGCAGCTCGTCCCGGAAGAGGTGGATCCTCCCCGCATCCTCGTCCCTGCGGGCCGCGGGGATCGCGATGCGGGCCAGGGCGACGATCACCGCGTGCAGACCGCGGTCGCGGGCACGGGCCGAGAACGGGGTCACCGAGGTGGACTCGACCTCGCGGTAGAGCGCGGAGTGGAAGTGCTGGAAGTTCTCGTAGTGCGAACGGTCGCGGGAGCGGCCCGCGTTGAGCATCACCGCGACGAGACCCGGGTGGGCGCGGCCCACCCGGCTGGTGGCCTGGATGTACTCGGCGGTGGTCTGCGGCTGGCCCATGACGGCCATCAGTCCGAGGCGGTCCACGTCCACGCCGACGGCGATCATGTTCGTGGCGAGGAGCACGTCCACCACGTCCGCCGCGTCGCCGTCCGTCAGCCGGCGCTCGATCTGCTTCAGGCGGGCCGGGATCTCGCTGGCGTCGACCCGACTGGTCAGCTCGGAGTGGTTGCCGACGGAGCGCGGGTCGCATCCGTCGCGATCGGCGAGGTGGTCCAGGTAGGCCACGACGTCGTCGTGGACCTGGAGTTCGGCGGCGGAGAGCAGGCGCAGGCTGTTGAAGTAGCCGACCAGCGTCCAGTACGCGTCGCGCACCTCCGGCGTGGTGTCGGCGCGCATCGCCTGGTGGAGCAGCGTGGCGTACGTGCGGATCAGCAGGGTGGACTGGCTGGTGCCCGGGGCGAGCAGGCCCACGTAGCGGCGGGAGGCCTTCTCGCCCGCGGGGGTTTCCACGGCGAACCAGGAGTCGCGTGCGTCCAGACCGGCGGGCGGGAACTGCCGCACTTCGCGGGAGAACAGGGCCTTGCCCTGGTCGGCGGCCCGGCGGATGGTCGCGGTCGAGGCGATCACCTTGGGACGGTCGGCGAGCACGTCGACGGCCGTCTCGTACAGGCCGGTCAGGGTGCCCAGCGGGCCGGAGATCAGGTGCAGCTCGTCCTGCACGATCAACTCGGGCGGAGGAGTGGAGTCCTGACGGTCCCGGTTGAAGAGGGCGGCCGTCTGCGCACGCCACGGCATCGAGGCGAACTTGTCGACGGTGGCGATCACCAGGGTGGGCCGGGCCGCGTAGACGGCCTGGTCGACCAGGTGCACGGGCAGTCCGTCGGAGAACTCGCAGTTCTCGCCGGGGCAACGCACGTCCATCCGCTGGGCCTCCTCGTCCACCGAGTAGTGGTGGGCGTCGAGGGCGGTGCCGCACCAAGGGCAGGCGTGCAGTTGGACGGGGTTCTCCGTCTGGAGCGCCCGGCCGGAGCGGGCGACGCCGAGCTGGCGGGAGGCCACGTCGAGCTTGTTCGGCGTGGCGGAGCGGCCCACCCACATGCCGATGGAGATCTCCTCGTGGCCCAGTTCCCCCGGGTTCTCCCGACGCAGCCGTTCCATGGCACAGATCAGGATCGCGGCGCGCTCGAACTGCTGCAGGGTGAGGAGACGCAGGGTGTACCGCATCAGGACGGTGACCCCGCCGCCGGCCGGGCCGAGGCGCTTCCGGCGCAGGAACGTGGTCAGCGCGATCAGGCCGAGGTACGCCTCGGTCTTGCCACCACCGGTGGGGAACCACAGGAGGTCGGACACGCCCCGGTCGGGGTGCTCCGGGTCGTCCACCCCGGCCAGGCACAGCAGGATGAAGGCGATCTGGAACGGGCGCCAGCGCGCGGAGGCCGGCTCCGGCTCGCCCACCCGGCCGCTCTTGACCCAGGCGGCCCGGGCCCGCTGGGTCGCCATCGCCCGGTTGGCGAGCCGGAACGCCCACATCAGGTCGGGCTTGTCGCGCAGCAGCGCGATGCCCCCGCGGATCCGTTCCAAGGCCTCGGTGCAGGCGTGGACCTGGTCGGCCGCGGCCTGTTCGTACGAGGTGCCGGCGAGCGCGGCCGCCTCGTCCCGCTTCCGCTCGATCCACCGTTCGTAGCCCGAAGCCAGCCCTTCCAGCGCCGCGATCACCTCGGTGTCGCCGGACTCGGCGAGCCCGAGCATGGTGAGGGCGCTCGCGTCGATCGTCGGGTTGGAGTCGGTGAGCAGCACCTCGTGCGTGGGCACGAACTCGGTGCGCACCTTGGCCACACCCGCCCGCATCACGTCGGTGACGCCGATCGGGGACGGGGTCCAGTCCCACACCGCCGCGCAGCCGTGGCCGGTGGCGAAGGTGGGGGCGTGGCGGTGCAGCAGCCGGCTGGTCTCCAGCTCGGAATCGACGGCGGACAGGGCACCCGGGCGCTCCACGAAGGCGCTCGCTCCGTTGGCGGCGCGGACCGTCAGCCCGGTCTGGAAGAGGGCGAAGGCGTCCTGGAGTTCGCGCTCGCCGACCTTCTGGATGTTCACCAGGGTGACGGTGACGGTGACCGTTCCGGTGTCGGCCGAGGGCCGGCGGACGTGCACCTCCAACCGGGCCGTGCCGTCGATCAGGTCGCGGGAGGCACCGCGGCCCGGGTGGGTGACGTCGACCGATGTGTCCGGCAGGTCCAGTTCCATCCGGCGCCAGTGCTCCCGCTGGTCGGCGGTGGTGCGGGCCTCGCTCCGGCGGGCCGAGACCGTGCGTCCTTCGGCGTCCTCCGGCTCGTACACGGCGGCGCGGGCCGAGACCACGATCTCCTCGCACACGTCGAGGTCGACCGCGAAGGTCAGACCGACGGAGGACGGGCGGCGGTCGCCGGCATTGGGGCGCTCGACGACCGACCCGGACTCGTCGAGGCTGTCCGCCCTGCTCACGGGCTCCTCGTCCAAGCCGTCCTGCTCGGCGGCGTCCTCCAGGAGACGACGGCCGGCCGCGGGGTCCGCCGGCCGGGGGAAGAGCACGCCGATCGGATAGCGGGTGATCGGAGCGTCCTGGTCGAGGACCTCGGCGCGGTCCTCGGCGGAGGCGTCGGCGTCGGGGCCGAGCAACTCCCGACGGAGCCGGGCCACCAGGTCCTCGCGGACCTCGTAGTGCCCGGCGTGCCGTCCTGCGTGGATGGTCATTCCTGCTCCTCCTCGGTTCCGGCGGCGCGCCGGAACCGTCCGATGCCACTGATGCGCGGGGCGATCCACACCCCTTGGTCTCCCAGGCCCGCGTTGGTCCCGGCGGCCCGGCTGCCCGCGACCGATTCCAGACAATCGATCCGCAGTCCGGAGATTTCCTCCGGCCAGTGGATCTCCCAGGCCGTGCCGACCTTCAGGACGGAGTGCAATTGGCTCCTGAAGGACTCGGAGGCCTCGCCGATCTCCCGTTCCCCGTGCAGCAGCGCGTACCGGGGGCTCTGCTCCGGGCCGGCGGGGAGGGTGTCGCGCAGCCGGAACGTCACCGCATCACCCGGCCGCACCCGCTCCAGCAGGTAGGCCTGGGCAGCGGTGGCGTCGTTCGGGGCGTCGGCGGGTTCCAGCGTCTCCACGTCGCCGGCCCGTACCTCGACACCGTCGCGGCGCCATCTGTGACGCGGGTTCGGGACTCCCCGGTACCACCGGCCGGTCGGCTTGTGCCGGAGCACCGTCACCGTGTCGGGTGCGGCGATCCGGTAGAGGTCCTCCCGCGCGCGCGTCATCGCCACGTAGAGCGCGCGGGCCTCGGCCGGGACGTCCAGCCCGTCGGTGCGGCGCCGCAGCTCGCTCACGGTCGGCGGGTTGAGCAGGACCACCCGGTCGAACTCCAGGCCCTTGGAACGGTGGACCGTGGACACGACGAGGCGGGCCGGTTCGGGGTCCGCGAGCTCGTCCGGGAAGCGGTGCTCCGCCACCAGACGGCGCAGCCGCGCAACGTCGAGCGTGCCCCGACCGGGCCCGCGTGCGGCCACCCGCAGGGACCGCCACACCCGGCCGACGTCGGTCCCCTCGGGCAGCGGGATCGCCGTGAGCAACACGCGCAGCTGCTGCTCGTCGAGCGTGGCTGCCAAGGTGCGCCGCAGCACTTCGGCGACCCAGTAAGGCACCGGCCGGTCCTGGAGCGAGCGCCGCAGGGCGTGCGGGACCCCGTGGGTGTGCAGCAGCTCGGAGAGCACCAGGGCCTGCCGGTTGTCCCGGCACAGGATCACGCAGGTGCCGGGGAAGGACCGGAGCGAGTCCAGGGTGAAGGAATCCGTGAGCGGGCCGAGATCGGGGAGGTCGAGCAGCAGTTCGCGCAGCTCCCCGTGGAGGCGTTCGGCGGCCGCGTCGGCGCCCTCGGCGGCGCTGCCGATCCCCTGGACGGCGGGGCCGAGCCGGAGCGCGGTGCGCGCCTCGGGAGTGACCGACCGGAAATTCCGGGTCAGGCGGAGCTCGACCAGATCGTCGGCGTAGGAGATTCGCACCCAGCGCAGGAAGAGGTCGGCACGATCGGCGTACTCCTCCGGGTCCTCGATCTGGAAGTCGTAGACCGCCTGGGCGGGGTCGCCGACCAGGGTGAACCCGCAGGAGTCCTGGAGCCGGTCGAGCAGCGACTCCACCATCTCCCGGCGTGCACCCACCAGGTCCTGCACCTCGTCGACGATCACATGCGTGGGCGGGCCGGACTCCAGGGACTCCAGCGCGCCCTTCTCGATCGCCTCGGTGGCGGCCCGGATGCGCTCGCCGAAGGAGAGCGCCGACCACTCGCCGTCCGGGTACGCCTGCAGCAACAGGGAGTACGCCCAGGAGTCGAAGGTCTGCACCCGTACTCGCCGCGCGTGTTCACCGTGCCGGGCGATCCGGTCCCGCAGTTCGCGCACCGCGGCGCGGGAGAAGCTGAGGACGAGCAGCTCGGAGGCCTCCAGCGCCTCGTCCGGATCGATGTGGCCGATGAGCGCGTCCATGCGGCGCACCAGCGTGTGGGTCTTGCCCGTGCCTGCGCCGGCGGTGACCAGGAGGCGGGTGTCCCACGGCTGGTCGACGACGGCCTGCTGTTCGGCCGTGAGGACGGGGCCGTCCTCGGGGGAGGGGGTCACCGGGTGCTCCACAGGTGCTCGAACCGGGTGAAGGCGAGGGCGTTGTCGAAGTTCCGGATGTTGTCGCGGACGTTGAGGATGAGGCAGGTTTCCTTGCCGCCGTTGCGGGGCCCGCGCAGGCCGCGTCCGATCATCTGCTGGTACACGTTCGGGCTGTAGACCGGGCGGGCGACGACCACGGCGCGGGTGGCCGGGGCGTCGAAGCCCTGGGTGAGGACGCCGTAGTTGGTGAGCACCCGCACCCGGCCGTCACGGAACTCCCGGATGCGGGACCGACGGTCGTTGTCGGAGGTGGTGGAGTCCACCGAGGACGCGGAGATCCCGTGGTCCATGAGCCTCGCCGCAAGGTACTTGGCGTGCTCCACCGAGGTGGCGAAGACCAGCACCGGCCAGTTCCCGTCCATCGCCGCGATCTCCGCGACGATGCGCCGGCTGCGGTCGTGGTCGTCGGCCAGCCGCTGTTCCGCGGCCTTGGACAGGAGGCTGAACTGCTCCGCGCTCTCCCGCTCCTGGCGGGACAACTCGATGGTGCCGCCGGTCAGTTCCTTGTGCTCGACCCGCGCGAGCACGCCGAGCTCCTGGAGGTGGCCGTAGGCGTCGCCGGAGGGGAAGACGCCCTCGTCCAGCCGACGGGCGCCGAACCGGTTGACCAGGCGGCGGGTCTCCTCCTCGTTGTGGCCGCGGAACGGGGTGGCGGTGAGGCCGAGCAGGTGCCGCGCGGTCCGGTGCTGGGTCAGGCCGAGCAGGTTCAGGATCTCGGTGTAGCTCGGGCTGGTCGCCACGTGCGCCTCGTCCACCACGACCAGTGCGGCGTCCCGGAGCCAGGCGTACCGGTCGGTGTCCAGGCACATCCGCAGCTTGGCGTCGGTGGCCACGACGAGCTGCGGCCCGTCGGTGACCGCGGCCGCCTCGTTCGTGGTCCACAGCCGATTGATCGTCAGCCGTTCCTGCGCACCGGCCCTGCTCCAGACGAACTGCCAGCTCTGCACGGCCTGTTCGCACAGCTCCTCGGTCTGGGCGATCCACAGGATCGGGCCCTTCAGCGCACCGGTCTGCTTGACCCAGCGGATGACGGCCTCGGCCGTGACGCGCGTCTTGCCGGCGCCGGTGGGCAGGGACAGCATGGCACGCTGCGGGGCGAGCCGGTCCAGCATCTCGAAGATGTTGAGGGCGAGCCGCTCCTGGTAGTCGTGCAGACGGGGGAAGTCCCGCGGGCCTTCCACGGTCAGACTCTGTTCGAGGGCGGGGGCCCGGTAGCCGGCGAAGGGCGTGGGAAGGCCCAGATCCGCGACGAAGGAGACTGCTGCGGATCCTCCGGTGTAGGACGACGGGGCGCTCGGGATGCGCTCCTGGATGTCGCGAGCGTGGGTCTTGAGCACGGTGTCGCCGTGCGCGTTGAACGCCAGCTGGGCGATCCGGCGACCGGTGGGCTCCTGCCCGTCCAGTTCCTGGCGTTCGGCGTCCATCAGCCCGGCGGGGAGCCGTTCGCGCAGGGCCTTCACGCCGATCAGCAGCTCCAGCTTGGCCGTCACCTCCGAGGCCTCGCGGATCGCCTTCAGCTTGGACCGCAACTGCTCGTCCTGTTCCTGACGGTCCTGAGCGTCCAGGACCGCCCTGCAGCTGGCTTCTCCCATCCGCAGACCCAGCTCGCGGTCCACGGCCCGGAGCGTGCCGAGGCGGTCCAGCGAGGCCACGACCTTGATCACATTGCCCTGGCGGGCGCTCTCCAGGACCTTCGGTTTGGGGCCGCTCGGGGTGCGGAGAACCTCTTCCAGCATGGAGCAGCGCAGAAGGGAGTACGTGCCGACCGCGGTGCCCATCTTCTGACGCAGGGTCGGGAACTCCTCCACCAGTGGAATCGGCTCGACATTCGACTCGTGCCGGGTCTCCCGCGTGATGACGTCGTCGTGGCGAAGCATGCCCCACCGCACGACCATGAGGTCGGCGGACTCCCGGTCCGGCATCAGCAGCGCCGGTACCTGCTCGGCTTGCAGCGAGCGGTACTCCTCCGGATCCGCCGCGACGGCGATCTTGCTGTCCTCCCGGGTGTCCCAGCCCTCGCCGACCCGGCAGCGGGTCAGTGATCCCTCGGGGAAGTCGATCTCCAACCGGGTCAGCAGGGCGTAGGTGGAGCCGACGAACGCGTCGTCCTCGCTCTCCTGCAGCTTCTCCAGGAGCTGCTCCCACTGCTGCGGGCGGACCTTCTCGACGCTGTCCGCGAGCCCCAGCTTGCGGGCCTTCTCGTCGCCGATCGACGCTACCGGGAGGACGTCGCGGTACGCGTCGAGCTGCGGACCCACCGCCTCCTTGAGGGACTTGAGGCCCTGCGAGGTCGCGACCAGGCCGTGCCGGCCGAGCATCCAGCGGATCGGGGAGATCACCGGGCGGCGGGTGCTCGTTTGGGCGCCGATCTGCAGCGTCCAGTTCGTGATCAGCGCGTCCTCGGGCAGCGCCTTGAGGAAGGCCGCACGTGCCTGTTCCGAGAGCCGCGGCAGCAGGTGCAGCGGTCCACCGACAGGGGAGCCCTCGATCCGGGTCCTCGCCAGGGCCGGCCGGCTCGCCCGATCGTCGAGCGTGCGGCAGTAGGCCGTGTACACGGCTTCGCGGTACTCGTCGAACCAGGGTTCCGCGTCGGGCTTGTGACCGGAGGTCGGACGGTCCCGCAGACCCAACTCGCGGAAGAACGACACGTCGTCGGAGTGGAAGCCCATGTCCACCGCTACCTCGGGGTCGCTCTCCGCGGTGACGACGGCGCCGGGCAGCAGGCAGTCGCGCACGACGTGGAACAGACCGTCCGCCGTCCGGGCCATCAAGGTCTCCGCCGGCGCCGGCACCCGGTTGGTCACCTCGTGGCCCACCACCGATGCGCCCGCCCGGTGGAAGAGCTCCCAGAACCGGGTCCACTCCTGCGGTCCGTACGAGGCGAAGCCCTGGTCGAGGACGCTCACGAAGCGCCCCCGGACGTCGGCCTCCTGGATGCCGAGGGTGGTGAGGGCGGAGGAGAGCGACGGGTCGTCGGACAGCGCTCGGTCGACGTAGACCAGCGACTCCCGCAGACCGTCCTCCTCGGTGCGCCGGTACACCACGCTGCCCAGCGGGGCGACCATCCCGTGCTCCTCGGTGAGCACGATCCTGGCCCGGCGGGCCTCGGCGGCGCAGGACGCGTTCGAGACAATCATGTCGGCGACGATCCGGATGGCGGCCGCCGAGGCCTCCGCCGAGCCGCCGGAGACCAGCGCCTCCAGCCACTCGACCACCGAGGCTCGCCGCCGCCCGGCCGCGGCCAGGATGTGCTGGACCTTGCCCGACCGCAGGTCGGTGGCCTCGACCGAGGGGTGCACCCAGTCACGGGGACGGCCGGCGTACGAATGCCAGTCCCGCAGCCAGCGGTTGACCGCGGTGCCGTCCTTGCTCAGCTCGGGGTGGATGTGCAGCTCACCGGGTGCACGCAGCACGCCGTCCTGGTCGGGCAGCGACGGACGCACCGCGGTGGCGGCCCAGATCTGTTCGGTGAGCAGGCGGTCGGCCCAACTGATCGTCTCCACGCCCTTGGAGCGGCCGGGCAGCAGCGGGAGGTACGCGCCGGGGTCTTCCGCCGGCGCGAGTTCGGGCAGTGACTCGACCACCAGGCGGGCCGCGACCTGAATCATCTCGACGTTGAACGGCGAGGAATCCAGGAGGTTCTGACGGTCCTCGTTGGTCTTCCAGGCTCCGTTGAGGATGCCGCTAAGGGTCATCTCGTACTTGGTCGGGAAGAAGGACCAGAACCTGCCGCGTCCCCGGGCGTCGGCTGCGCTGAGCACGCCGGTCTTGTCGTCCGTGCGGTAGGCCGGAACCGCCCAGGCCACGTCGACGGACAGCCGGTCGTGCAGTTCTCCGGCGTCACGGCGGGCGGCGTCGGTCGGCTCGTGGGTGAGGCTGAAGACCCGCCACTGCGAGGTTGCCGGCGGCTTGCCGATGCGCTCCTCGTGGATTCTGCGCAGGCTGCCGTCCTGCTCGGAGTGCAGGACCCGGCGTGCGATCGGGCGGGGCCGACGGTCCTCCAGGACCACCTGGCCCACGTGCGGGGAGAAGAGGTGGAAGCCGGAGGGGAACTCCTCGCGGGTGTCGTGACCGGCCACGCCCTGGTGCCCGTGCATGTCCTTGCCCAGCCGGTCGGCGGCGCCGGGCAGCAGCGGCAGGCGGACCACCGTGGTGGCCCACTCCAGCAGTTCGTCCAGCACCTGGTCGCGGAGGCGCTCGGCCGCCATGTCCAGCTCGCGGGCCATGCGCAGCACGGGTGCCTCGAAACTCTCGCCGAGCCGCTCGCGCACGCCGGGGACGTTGCGGATCAGCTCGTACGACCACGCCCGGTCGAAGCCGAAGCTGCCCTCGCGGCTGAAGAATTCGGGCGCGTCCGTCACCACGAGGACGGACTTCACCCCCACGCCGAACCGGCCGATCTGTCCCCCGCGCTTGCGGGACATGCTCATGCGCAGGATGGTCTCCGCGCCCTCGGGGGTCACCGGGTCGCCCTGGTTGGCGCAGTACAGGTGGGTGCCGGTGAGGACGACGTGGATCCGGCCGCCGGGCTCGTTGCGCAGCTCGTCGGCCGCGTTCTGGACGAGCTCGAAGAGCTGGCGGTCGCCGTACCCGCCCTGGGTGATGCGGCGTTCGCCGTTGGCGTGTTCGGGGATCAGGCCCGGGTCGATGCCGTACGTCTCCAGGACGCGGAGGGACTGTTCGACGACGGTGCGGATCACGGGGGACTGCGGATCGGCCACGAATGGTTCCACTTCGGATGCGGAGGGAGGATGGGCGGCGACGGATGCCGGAGGCGTCGTCAGCGAGCGCGGCGCATCGCGAACGTGCCGGTGCCGATGGAACGCATGCGGTGGAGTGAGGAATTCCGAAGGAACACCGGGGTACCTGCGCTTTCGCTTCGCGGAGAATTGCACGATGGTGTGGTGCGAAGGTGGTGCAGGAGGGGAACGGGTCGCCCTGGAACACACGGAATCGCATGAGGACTCCGGAGGCGGCCGAAAAGAATTCCCCCCAGGAAGACAGGCGTGCCAGGCCCCGACTCGGGGCCGCTCCCGCAGTGCTGCTGCGGAAGTGGCGACAACTCTGCCATGGGTTCTGAGGATGCGTCAAGCCCCGATCCGGGCGGGAACAATTCGGGCTTTTCGGGCGAAATTCGGGCACATGGGAATGGCGTGCCGGTTCCATTTTTCGATTGCGTTCGACGCTGTCTCTCATTGGGTATGTCACCTGTCAAAGAGTGATTGACAAGAGAGTGTCGCTGTCAACAGTGATGCGGTAGCGTGGCTGTCACCTTGTGGAACAAGCCATGCGGAAGCAGGTGGGACGTGAAGGCGGCTGAGGACTTCGGCCCCTGGCTGGCACGCCAGCTCAAGAACGCAGGGAAGAGCCAGACCGATCTGGCGGACGACCTGGGTGTGACCCGAGCCGCCGTGTCCGCCTGGATCGTCGGCCGCTCCGTGCCCCGGGACGACACCATCCGACGGATCGCCGAGGTGCTCAACACCGACCTGGAGACGATCCACACCCGCAGCGCCGACGCCCAACTGGGGCTGCCCGTCTCCTGGTACCACCGGCCGGCCCATGCCGACGGCGGCCGCGAGTACGGCAATGCCGCCGCGTTCGCCTTCGAGGCCGACGTCGAGGTTCTCGCCCGCGAGGCCACGCAGAACAGCCTCGACGCCCGCCTCGACCCCGCCGAGCCCGTCCGCGTGCGCTACACGTTGCACCACCTCTCCGGCGAGGCGGTCGCCCGGTTCCGCGAGGCCATCGATTGGGAGAGCCTCCTCCCGCACTACGACGCGCTGACCGCCGACAACGGCAAGCAGGGCAAGGTGGCGCGCACGATCGCGGGCGGACTGCGTGACATGTACCAGAGCCATCGCCTGGTACTGCTGAGGATCGACGACTACAACGCGACCGGCCTGACGGGTGGCGACTACGACGACGGCATCTTCGCGGCCGTCGTCCGGCGTCAACTCGACAGCCAGAAGCGGGACCTCGGGGCGGGCGGCTCCTACGGTCTGGGCAAGGCCACCCTGTGGGCCACCAGCCGGCTCGGCCTCGTGCTGATGAACTCCACGCTCTCCGAACCGTACGAGGGCCGCACCGAACGGCGTCTCATCGGCCGGCTCGATCTCCCCTGGCGTGAGGTCGACGGCCGGGAGTTCGCCGGCCCGGCCTGGTTCGGGCGGCCCGACTCGACCACCAAGTCCGCGGACGTGGCCCGCTCCTGGTGGGCCGACGAGGAAACCGTCGAGAAGCTCTACCTCACCCGCGAGAGCGCGGCGCCCGGCACCTCCTTCCTCATCGTCGGTGCCCACGACGTCGCCAGCCGAGTGCCCGCCAAGGACACCGAGGACGACGTGGAGGTCGAGGAGAACGAGCACGACGCCGTCCTTCGCATGCACGCCCGGCTCGTCGACGCACTCGGCCGCAACTTCTGGGCCGCGATGACCGGTGGCGGCGACCACAAGCCGCACCTGGAGGCGTCCGTCCGCACCTACATCGACGGCGACCTCGTCCGGGACGAGGACGTGGATCCGGTCGTCACCCAGCCCTCCCGCACCCGCGCTCTCCGCTCCTTCCTGGAAGGGACCACCGTCGACCGTCTCACGGGCCCCGGCCAGGTCGCCCGGGCCGCCGTCACGCTCAATGTGCCCCTCCACGGAGGTCAGGTGCGCGGTGGCGTGTCGCACGAGGCGGTGGTCCTGGTCACCACCGCCGAGGACGCCGACGGCCGGTCCAACCGACTGGTCTCCATGCGGGGCAACCGTATGACCGTCAAGGACAGCGCCGTCACCAACCTCCCGATCGGCACCAACCCCTTCCAGGCCATCCTCCTCACCGGGCGCGCGGCGGGACCGGACGCCCCCGGCGCCGAGGCAGCCGAGGAGTTCCTCCGCGCCTCCGAACCGCCCGAGCACGACAAGTGGGGTCAGACGGAGGAGTTGCGCCTCGCCTATTCGCCCTCCGCGTACCGGCGCATCGCCGCCCTGACCACCGCGGCGAACACCGTGGTGCGCGACCTGGTCGCCGTGCCCCGGGCGAAGCGCCGCAACGGGGGAGAGGCCAAGATCGCCGGCCGGCTCAAGGTGGGCGGCGCCGCGAAGAAGCCGCGTCCCACGACGGCCGCGGTCCAGCCCGAACTGGACAACGTGGACGCGCTGATCGACGAGACGGGAGCCTGGTCGGTCACCGTGGACCTCAGGGTGCCGTCCGGCGTGGACACGGACCGTCCGGTCACACCGGTCGCCAAGTTCGACGTGCGCTCCGGTCCCCGTCCGGCCGCACCCTGGAAGGACCTCGTCGCCATCAGCGGTTGCGAGGTCGTCGACGGCGCCCTGCAGCTGTTGCCGGGCAGCCGCAAGGCCGTCTTCCGCGGTGTCACCGACGTGTCCCGTCACCCGGTCCGTGCCCAACTCACCGGGCTGGTCGTCGAACTCCGCGTCGGAAAGGGGGAGCAGGCGTGAAGGTCTACCCCTACCGGCGGCTCACCGGCAACGTGTCCTGGCGCGTCGACAGCGCCCAGATCAAGGCCGATGGCGAGCCTTGGGAGGACGTGGAGAGCAAGTACCTGTCGACCGTCGAGCGCGTGGTCGCCCTCGGGCCCGACGAGGACCGCCCCGACTGGACCCAGGCGAGGCTGCGGCTCTCCGTGGGCCTGCCGGCCAAGGTGCTGGACCCTTCGGGGCCCTGGCAGGACGTCAGGGCCGTCGCGGTCCTGACCGAGCGGGCCACCAACGCCCGGACGACCGTGGAGTTCTCCTCGATCTCGGCGGACGGTCGCGACCGGACGGCCGAGCTGTACGTGTACCGCTGCGATCTCCTCGACCGTGCCTCCCTCGCGGTGCACGTCGTGGCCACCGTCGACGGAGTGCCCGGTCGTGTGATCGCCACCTCCGACGTGGAGTGGTTCGTCGACGTCATCGAGGCCGTGCCGTCGCTCGCCCGGGAACTCGAAGTCAAGATGGTGAACTTCGGCGCGGGGGCGAGCCGTCTCCAGCGTTTCAAGGACTCCCCGTGGCTGGTCGACACCACCGGCCGGATCCCGGTCGTCCGGGTCAACACCGACTTCGACGGGCTCGGCGACCTGGTCGGCGCCGACGGCGGCACCGGCCCGGAGAAGACCGTCCGGGAACTGTTGCTGGCCCAGATGTGCTCCGAGGTCTGGACGGCGGTCTTCCACTCCGCCGCCGGCGACCTCGAGGTCGAGGAGGACGGCACTCCGGTGTTCCCGCACGGCTGGCAGGGCGAGGTGCTCAGGGAGATGCTTCCCGACATGTACCCCGACCGCGAGCCGGAGCAGGCGCTGAGGGAGGTTCACGCGGCGCGCGTCGGCTCCTCCGCCGGGTGGGGGGAACTCCAGTCCCGGATCCACTTCGCCGCTTCCCGGCGCGCCGGCGTCCCCCGGACGCTCTCCACCACCATCCGCGACCTGGAACGCCTCACGCAGGGGGACGACGCATGACCGACCGGCCCAGCCACCTCCCGGAGCGCCTCGCCCTGCTGCCGAACGCCGAGGTGGGCGACTTCCTCACCGAGGGCCTGCTCGGCGGCCGCGAGGACGTGCCGAGCATCAAGCTCAACCAGGTGACCGAACCCCTCCCGCACGACGATCGGCGCGGGGAACTGCTGCCCGTCCGTGACCTGGCCGAGGACGCCATGGCCTACTGCCGGCACAACGGCCTCAAGGCCACCCAGGCCGATGCCTGGCTCGCCCCACGCCTCCACGCCGCGCTGAGGCTCACCCGCCGCGAGGCGGCCGATCCCGGTTTCTGGAACTACCTCGCGCTCGGGGTCGCCCCGGACTACGTCGTCTGGCGGCACCTGGCGGAGCCCAAGGACGGGAAGGCCGCCAAGGTCGCGGCCGAGCGCTTCCGGGGTCAGTACCACAAGCAGGCCTTCGCCCGGCTCTGGTGGGCGGCGGAGCTCTTCCGCGACGGCCCGGACTACGGCCCCGTGGTCACGGCCTGCGGCAACCAGGACATCCTCAACACCGCGCTGCGGATGTCCGTCGTCAACCACCGGCCCACCGCGCAGGCGATCGTCCGGCTGGTCGCGAAGGGCGAGGTCGCCACCGGCCGGGAGGCCAACGCCCTGGCCGGCGCCGTCAACGCGGCCGCGGCGACGCTGATGTACGACGTGATCGCTCCCGACCACCCCGAACGCGACCCCCGTCCGCTCCTCGACTGGATCGACGAGGCCGAGACCGCCCGCCAGGTGTCCCGGAACGCGCTCCCGACCGGCCCCGACGAGGAACCCGCTCCGGAGCTCTCGGTGAGCGTCCTGGCGGACTACTTCGCGGACCTCTTCGCGGATGCGCCGGTCCGGGGGCGGGAGGAGTCGGGAGAGCCGGAGGGGGAGGACTGACCGTCGGGATCGGGGCAGTTGGGCCCGCAACCGTCCGGGGCTTTGCAACCTTCGGTGCGCAGTTTCGCGTACCTCGCCGACTTCGTGTCGAGCCGGCCCCAGCTCTCCCGCAGCTTCTCCTCCGGTGGGAGGGGGCGGGAGAGTGCTGCCGCGAGCACGTGCATGCCGAACAGCGGAGGCACGGCGTTGCCCACCTGCTGTGACTTGTCGCCGCCGTCCCAGGGGTAGTCGGGCGGGAACGTCTGGAGGATGCCGGCCTCGGGGATGGTCAGGCGGTCCGGGTCGAGCGGCGGGCCGTCCGGGTGTCGGCGGACGGCGTTGCGGGAGACCTTGCCCGTGACGGTGAACGACGGCTGCAGGTGCGTGCGGATGCCGCGCTTCTTGGGATCGCCCCCGCTGCCGTAGTTCGACACGATCTCGAAGGGGCCCTTGCGGCCCGTGAGGACCTTCCCCATCGCGACCCACGGTTCGAGTGGCGCCGCGCTCCCGTCCACCGGCAGCGCGGTCCGGTTGTCCTCCGGGCCGCCCTGCTCCGGATTGTGCGGGTTGAAGATGTGGTGGGTGGGAGCGGGGAGCGGGGGAGCGGGGTACTTGTCGAGCCGCGCGATCAGGATCGTCCGGCGGCGGGTCTGCGGGACGCCGTACGCCTCGGTGTGCAGGGTCTTCACCTCGGCGACCTTGTACCGGACCCTCGTCCCGTCCTCCCGGGGCAGGCCCGTTTCCAAAGCCTCCTTGTAGACCTGCCACAGTGCCTTGACCGCGGGCACCTGCTCCAGGACGATCACGTCGAACGGTCGCTTGCCCCGGTTCTCGCAGTCGAGGGCCTTGATCGCGTACCGCAGCGGTTCCAGGACGAGAGCGGTCCTGGCGTCGCCGCCCAGCTTCTCCAGCTCCTCGTCGATCTCCTTCTCACCGGCACCGGCCACCAGCTCGTGGATGAGCTTCTCGACCTTGTCCAGGGCCTTGCGCCCGGCACCGTTGCCCGCCACCGAGTACGTCTGGCACGGCGGACCGCCGGCCAGCACGTTGAGTCCGGCGGGCAATTCGTGGAAACGATTTCGCCGGACCTCGCTGACGTCCGCGTGCCAGGTTTCGAGCCCGGCCGCGTAGCGCGTCTCACAAGCGTCCTTGTCCCACTCGATCCCGAGTGACCGCACCTCGAGCATCCTCGCGGCCACGTCGAGACCACCTGGACCGGCGAAGAGGTCCAGAATGTACGGCTCCCCGAGGAAGCGAGTGGCTGCGTCCGAGCTGGTCATGTGGCGAGAGTCTAGCCGGCGACGGCTGCCGCGACCTACTCAGTCCGTTCCTTTGCTACGCCTTGCCCCGCGTTGTGGCCGACGCTCCCGCACCACGGCGGCGATCCGCTCGGCGGCTTCGGCGGCCTTCTCGTGCTCCCAGACCCGGACCGCCAGCCAACCGGCCGCCGCGAGGCGGGCGTCCGTGTCGCGGTCCCGGGAGCGGTTCTTCTCGATCTTCTCCCTCCAGAACTCGGCGTTGTTCTTGGGCCACGTTGCGTGCTCGGGGCAGGCGTGCCAGAAGCAGCCGTCGACGAAGACCGCGACGCGTGACGGACCGAAGACGATGTCGGCCTCGCGGCGCACGCCCACGAGCGGCCTGCGGTGGACCCGGAAGCGCAGTCCGGCGGCGTGCAGGGTACTGCGGAGCACTACCTCGATCTTCGTGTCGTGGCTGCGCTGGTGGCTCATCCGAGCACGGGTCTCGGGAGTGGTCTCCAGGGATGGCATGGTCCCATTCTGGCGCGAAGTCCCGGGCCGGGTCTCCGGCGGCATGTGGACGCGGTTGGCCGAAGCCTGCCGGGGATCGGGGGTGGGGGTGGTTACGCTCGGTGGTGGTGGGTGCGGTGGGAGTGCCGCATCGGGTGATGGCTGGAGGCTGCGGCGTGTCGCGTGTGCGAGTGCACAACTTCTCGATCTCCCTCGACGGCTACGGGACGGGGGAGGGGCAGAGCTTCGACCAGCCGTTCGGGCATGCGGGGGTGCGGCTGCACCAGTGGTTCTTCGGGACCCGGACGTTCCGTGCGATGCAGGGGGAGGAAGGCGGCAGCACGGGGGTCGACGACGCGGTGGCGCGTGCGTGGGGGGAGGGGATCGGGGCGGAGATCATGGGGCGCCGCAAGTTCGGTCCCCAGCAGGGGCCTTGGGAGGACCACAAGTGGAACGGGTGGTGGGGTGCCGAACCGCCCTTCCACACCCCGGTGTTCGTGCTGACCCACCACCCCCGTCCGTCCGTCGAGATGGACGGGGGCACCACGTTCCACTTCGTCGACGGCACTCCGCACGAGGTGCTCCACCGGGCGCGCGAGGCGGCCGGGGGCCTGGACGTGCGGATCGGCGGCGGGCCGAGCACCGTCCGCGCGTTCCTCGCGGCGGACCTCGTCGACCACCTCCACGTCGCGGTGGTTCCGATCGTCCTCGGCCGCGGCGAGCGGCTGTGGGACGGGCTGGAGGGGTTGGAGGAGCGCTTCCGGGTGGAGTCGGTGTCGACGCCGAGCGGCGTCACGCATGTGACGTTCACCCGGCCGTAGGGCCGGGTGGCCGCCCGGCCCGGCCGGGGCGGGCGAGGGCGCGGGTGACCAGGTGGGAGGCCGCGCCGGTGTAGGCGGTGGGGTCGCAGAGTGCGGTCAGCGCCTCCGGGGTGAGGTGGGCGGCGGCCGGGGTCTCGGCGAGGACGGCGGCCAAGGGTTCGCCGGTCCGGCGGCAGCGCAGTGACGCGTCGGTGAGCAGCCGGCGGGCGGCGGCCTTGCCGAGGTGCGGGGCGAGGACGGCGGCGAGGCGCTCGGAGACGACCTGGCTGCCGGTCAGGTGGAGGTTGGCGAGCATCCGGTCGGGGTCGGCACGGAGGCCCTCGGTGAGTTCGGCCGCGGTGCGGGCGGCGCCGCCGGCCAGGCGCAGGCACTCGCGGAGCAGTTGCCACTCGGCGTGCCAGGCGCCGCCGGAGCGCTCGTCCTCGCTCACCAGGCACTGGGTCAGCGCCGCCGCGAGCGAGGGGACCTGGAGCGCCGCCGACCGGATCATGGTGGCCAGCACCGGGTTGCGCTTGTGCGGCATCGCGGACGAGCCGCCCCGGCCGTCCGCGGCCGGTTCGGTGACCTCGCAGACCTCGGTGCGGGTCAGGTTCTGGACGTCGACGGCGATCTTGCCGAGCGCGCCCGCGGTGAAGGCCAGCGCCGCGGCGAGGTCGGCGATCGGGGTGCGCAGGGCGTGCCAGGGCAGGACGGGCCGGGCGAGGCCGGTCTCCGCGGCGAAGGCGTCGACGAGCGAGTCGAGGTAGCCGCCCGGGTCGGGGCGCCCGGCGCCGTCGATCCGGGCGTACTCCAGGTAGCCGGCCAGGGTGCCGGCGGCTCCGCCGAGGGAGACCGGCAGGCCGTGGTCGTGGACGGCGGTCAGCCGGGCTCCGGCGTCGAGGACGAGCAGGCGCCAGCCGGCGGCCTTGAGGCCGAAGGTGGTGGGGACGGCCTGGAGGGCGAGGGTGCGGCCGGCCGCCGGGGTGTCGCGGTGGTGCGCGGCGAGGGCGGCGAGCGCTCGCGCCGTCCGGTCGAGGTCGGCGCGGACGATGGCCAGGGCGCGGCGGGCGACGAGCATGGCGCCGGTGTCGAGGATGTCCTGGCTGGTGGAGCCGCGGTGGACGTACTCGGCCGCGGCCGGGTCGGTGGCGGCGACCACCCGGGTGAGCGCCTGCACCAGGCCGACCACCGGGTTGGCGGTCTCCCGTGCGGCGAGGGCGAGTTCGCGCAGCGAGAAGTTGTCCGCGCGGGCGGCGGCGCCGATGGCCTCGGCGGCCTCGGACGGCACCGTGCCGAGCTTCGCCTGCGCGCGGGCGAGCGCCGCTTCGGCGTCGAGCATGGCCTGGAGCCAGGCGCGGTCGCAGACGGCCTCCTCGACGGCGGTGCCGGCCCGGACGGGGGAGAGCAGTCCGGCGTCCTGCTGGAGGGGGAGCGAGTCGGTCATGAAGTCACCTCGATGGGAACGGAGTTCGGGTGGGAGTGTGGTTACCGGGCAGTAATCCGCAGGCGTTCTCCGGCCATTTCCGGCGCGAAGTCCCGGGTCATTAACCCGGGTCAATTCCGGCTGTCGGAAGGGAACTGCGGTCCCCCCAGGGGAATGGGCCACCGGGCTCCGAGTCCGCCATCCGGGATGTGCCGCATCCAGGTCCCCGCCGCTGGTCCGGTCGGGTAATGTCGCCTTGGCCACGGGGGCGGCACGCGCACATTGCGCGGTTTGGTGCTGGTTGTGCTCGACTCTCCGGCCCTTCATGCCCGTTGGGGCGATCGGGGGAGCACAGATGGCAGGCGCGGCGCAGTCCGCATCCGGTTCGACCAACCACATCGTCGAACCGGAGGAACTGAAGTTCCTGGTACGGCAGGCACAGCGGGGCGACGCTCTCGCGCTGGACGAATTGCTCGGGATTCTCATGCCCTACATCGGAAGGATCTGCGCACCGATCGCCCTCCAGGAGGCGCCCGACGCGGCGCAGGAGGCGGCGATCGCGATCGTCCGGAACCTGCACCAGCTCAAGACCCCCGAGGCGCTGTTCTCCTGGGCGCGGGCGATCGCCGCGCGCGAGGCGGTCCGCTTCGCGACCCGGGCCGGTGCGCGCAACCAGCGCACCACGGCGGCGGAGCCCGCCGACGAGCCGGATCTGCGCGACGCCGAACTGGCCGCGGACATCCAGGACGTCCTGGAACGGCTGCCGCCGGAGCAGCGGGCGGTGTTGACGTTGCGTCATGTCGAGGGCATGGACGAGCAGTCGGTGTCGAACATTCTCAACGTGCCCATCGGTACGGTCCGTTCGCGGCTGTTCCGGGCGAGGAAGGGGTTCCGGCTGGCCTGGGGCGTCGACCGGAGGTGACCACGCCCGAGCCGCCGCCGGTCGCACCGGCGGCGGCTCGGGGCGGGGGTCAGACCGGGACGACGACGTCCTGGTCGTTGCTCCGGTCGGGCGTGGCGGCCGGGGCCTCCTGCGGGCCGGACTCGCCGGTGGGCACCGGCAGCCAGGCCAGCCAGCGCGGCACGTACCAGCTGCGGTCGCCCAGCAGCTTCATCGAGGCCGGCAGGAGCACCGTGCGGACGACGGCGGCGTCGATCAGCACCGCGGCCGACAGGCCGAGGCCGGCCTCCTTCATCGAGACCTCGGGCATGGTCGTGAAGACCGCGGCGACCGCCACCATGACCACGGCGGCGCTGGTCACCGCCCCGGCGGTGTGCCGGATGCCCTCGGAGATCGCACGCTCGGTGGTGGCGCCGCGGTCGCGCAGTTCGCGGATCCGGCTCACCACGAGGACGTGGTAGTCCATCGACAGGCCGAACAGGATGACGAAGAGGAACAGCGGCACCCAGGAGGTGATCCCGCCGTTGCTCTCGAAGCCGAGCAGCCGGTGGCCGAAGCCCCACTGGAAGACCGCCACCACGAGCCCGTAGGCCGCGCCCACGGACAGCAGGTTGAGCGCCAGGGTGAGTCCGGCGACGGTGACGGACCGGAAGCTGACCAGCATGATCAGGAAGGTCAGGACCAGCACGAACACCACCACGAGCGGCGTCGAGGAGGACAGCTGCCGGCTGGTGTCCACCGAGGCGGCGGTGATGCCCGTGACGGCGGTCTCGGCGCCGGGCAGGGTGCCCAGGGAGGCCGGCAGCACCTGGTCGCGCAGGACGCCGAGGGCGCGCACCGAGTCCTGGTCGGTGCCGTTGCCGGCGAGGCCGAGGTTCACGAGGGCGACGGTGTGGTCGGCGTTGGTCTCGACCGTGACGGGGCCGTGCAGCTCGGTGCTGCCCTGGACGGCCCGGCGCAGCCGGTCGATCGCGGCCTTGGCGGGTTCGGCGGTGACGTCGGAGGCGCGCAGCACCACCTTGGCCGGGGCCGAGGAGCCGGGGAAGGCCTCCTGGACGGCGGCGTAGGTGCGCAGCGCCGGGAGGTGGTCCGCCGACAGGTCGGCGAAGCCGGGGTCGACGGTGCGCAGGGCGAAGGCCGGGGCGAGCAGCGCGAGCAGGGCGCCGGTGGCGAGTGCGGTGGAGAGCACCGGGCGGGCCAGGACGGTGCCGAGCAGCCGGGACCAGCCGCCGGAGCCCTCCGGGCGGCCGGCCCGGGCGCGGCCGAGCAGCGGCAGCCGGCCCTTGTTGATGCGGTCGCCGAGCAGCGAGAGCATCGCAGGCAGCACGGTGACCGAGCCGAGGACGGCGATCGCCACGACGACGATGGTCGCCTCGGCCATGCCGGTCTGGATGCCGTTGCCGGAGAGGAACATGCCGGCCAGGGCGGCGATGACGGCGAGGCCGGAGACCAGGACCGCGCGGCCCGAGGTGGCGGCGGCGACCTCGACGGCGTCCCGGCCGCTGCGGCCGAGGGCGCGTTCCTCGCGCACCCGCCGGATGTAGAAGAGCGAGTAGTCGACGCCGACCGCGATGCCCACGAGGCCCATCACGGCGGTGCCGTTGGCGTCCACGTGCGCCAGGTGGCTGGTCAGGGTGACGGCGCCGGTCGCGGCGACGAGCGAGGTCAGCGCGAGGACCAGCGGGAGGGTGGCGGCGACGAGCGCGCCGAAGGCGATCAGCAGGATCGCGAGGGTGACCGGGAAGGAGAGCGTCTCGGCGCCGGCGTAGTCCTTGGCGAGCTTGTCCTCGTACGCCTTGGCGAAGGAGGCCTCGCCGAACTCGGCGACCCGGAAGTCCTGGTGGGCGTGCGCGACGGTGTCGACGGTGGCCAGGGCGGGGGAGATCCGCTCCTTGGCGGTCGCCGCGTCGCCGCTCACGCTGAACAGGACGAGCGCGGAGTGTCGGTCGGCGGAGACCGGCCCGCCGCCGGCCGGGTCGAGCGGCGAGCCGATGTCGGTGACGTCGGCGGTGCGGCCGAGCGCGGCCACGGTCTCGTCGACGACGGCCCTGAAGGCGGGGTCGTCGGCGCTCGCCGAGTCGCTGTGGACGAAGACGGATTCACGCGCGGGGAGCGCGAAGCCGGCGCGGTCCAGGATCTGCTGGGCGTGCTGGGCCTCACCGTTCACCTGCTCCTCGGCGGTGAGGCCGGCCTGCTTGGTGGCGCCGCCGGCGGTGACGGCGACGGCCACGAAGAGCAGCCACAGCAGCACGGCGGCCCAGCGGTGGCGGGCGCTCCACCGGCCCATG
>NZ_JBFBDY010000063.1:0-23589 GCF_040683475.1 Kitasatospora sp. NPDC093558
GTCCGGTGCTCGCCGTCACCGCCACCGGCCGCGAGGCCGAGGACCTGGCCGCCTCCCTGCGCTCGCTGCTGCCGCCCGACGCCGTCGCCGAATACCCGGCCTGGGAGACGCTGCCGCACGAGCGGCTCTCGCCCCGCTCGGACACCGTCGGGCGCCGGCTCGCCGTGCTGCGCCGCATCGTGCACCCGCGCGCCGACGACCCGGCGGCCGGGCCGGTGCAGGTGGTCGTCGCCCCGGTGCGCTCGGTGCTCCAGCCGCAGGTGAAGGGGCTGGCCGAGCTGGAGCCGGTCGCCGTCCAGCGGGGGGAGTCGCACGACCTGGAGGAGGTCGCCCGCCGGCTGTCCGCCGCCGCCTACGCGCGCGTCGAACTCGTGGAGAAGCGCGGCGAGTTCGCCGTCCGCGGCGGCATCCTGGACGTCTTCCCGCCGACCGAGGAGCACCCCCTTCGGGTGGAGTTCTGGGGCGACGACGTCGAGGAGATCCGCTACTTCAAGGTCGCCGACCAGCGCTCGCTGGAGATCGCCGAGCACGGTCTGTGGGCGCCGCCCTGCCGCGAACTGCTGCTCACCGACGAGGTACGGGCGCGGGCCGCCGAGCTGTCCGCCGCGCACCCCGGGCTGGCCGAGATCCTCGACAAGATCGCCGAGGGCATCGCGGTCGAGGGCATGGAGTCCCTCGCGCCCGTCCTGGTGGACGACATGGAGCTGCTGGTCGACGTGCTGCCGCTCGGCTCGGTCACCGTCGTCTGCGACCCCGAGCGGGTGCGCACCCGGGCCGCCGACCTGGTCGCCACCAGCCAGGAGTTCCTGCACGCCTCCTGGGTCGCCGCGGCGGCCGGCGGCGACCGCCCGATCGACCTGGAGACCATCGACGTCTCCGCCGCCTCGCTGCGCTCGCTCGCCGAGGTGCGCGAGCACGCCGACGAGATCGGGCTGCCGTGGTGGTCCGTCAGCCCGTTCGCGACGAGCGAGTCGACGGTCGACGGCATCCTCGAATTCGACGCCAACACGCTGACCCTCGGCATGCACGCCGTCGAGGCCTACCGCGGCGACACCGCCCGCGCGATCGCCGACGCCAAGGAGCGGCTGGCCTCCGACTGGCGCGTCGTCATGGTGACGGAGGGCCACGGGCCCGCCTCCCGGCTCGCGGAGGTGCTCGGCAACGAGGGCA
Source organism: Kitasatospora sp. NPDC093558 (assembly GCF_040683475.1). Classification (NCBI taxonomy): domain Bacteria; kingdom Bacillati; phylum Actinomycetota; class Actinomycetes; order Kitasatosporales; family Streptomycetaceae; genus Kitasatospora; species Kitasatospora sp. NPDC093558. The sequence continues at coordinate 1,171 of NZ_JBFBDY010000063.1, forward strand.
TCCCGGCCCGGCTCGTCGCCGACCTCGCCGAGGCGCCCACCCGGGACGTCGTCCACGTTTCCTGCGGCTCGATCGAGCACGGCTTCGTCGACGAGGCCCTCAAGCTCACCGTCATCACCGAGACCGACCTGTCCGGCCAGAAGTCCTCCACCAAGGACATGCGCCGGATGCCCTCCCGCCGCCGCAACGCGATCGACCCGCTCGCCCTGGCCGCCGGCGACTACGTCGTCCACGAGGCGCACGGCGTCGGCCGGTACGTCGAGATGGTGCAGCGCACCGTCCAGGGCGCCACCCGCGAGTACCTGGTGCTGGAGTACGCCCCCGCCAAGCGCGGCCACCCCGGCGACCGGCTGTTCGTGCCGACCGACCAGCTCGACCAGGTCACCAAGTACGTCGGCGGCGAGGCCCCGACGCTGCACCGGCTCGGCGGCGCCGACTGGGCGAAGACCAAGCAGCGCGCCAAGAAGGCGGTCAAGGAGATCGCCGCCGACCTGATCAAGCTCTACTCGGCGCGCATGGCCGCGCCCGGCCACACCTTCGGCCCGGACACCCCGTGGCAGCGCGAGCTGGAGGACGCCTTCCCGTACGCGGAGACGCCGGACCAGCTGACCACCATCGCCGAGGTCAAGTCGGACATGGAGAAGTCCGTCCCGATGGACCGGCTGATCTGCGGCGACGTCGGCTACGGCAAGACCGAGATCGCGGTGCGCGCGGCGTTCAAGGCGGTGCAGGACGGCAAGCAGGTGGCCGTCCTCGTGCCGACCACGCTGCTGGTGCAGCAGCACTTCTCGACCTTCGCCGAGCGCTACGCCAACTTCCCGGTCACGGTGAAGGCGCTGTCCCGCTTCCAGACCGACAGCGAGGCGAAGGCCGTTCTGGAGGGCCTGTTCGAGGGCTCGGTGGACGTCGTCATCGGCACCCACCGGCTGTTCTCCTCCGAGACCAGGTTCAAGGACCTCGGCCTCGTGATCGTCGACGAGGAGCAGCGGTTCGGCGTCGAGCACAAGGAACAGCTGAAGAAGCTGCGCGCCAACGTCGACGTGCTGACGATGTCCGCAACCCCGATCCCGCGCACGCTGGAGATGGCCGTCACCGGCATCCGCGAGATGTCCACCATCACCACCCCGCCGGAGGAGCGGCACCCGGTGCTGACCTTCGTCGGCCCGTACGACGAGAAGCAGATCTCGGCCGCGATCCGGCGTGAACTCCTGCGCGAGGGCCAGGTGTTCTACATCCACAACCGGGTGGAGTCGATCGACAAGGCGGCCGCCCGGCTGAAGGACCTGGTGCCCGAGGCGCGGATCGCCACTGCGCACGGACAGATGGGGGAGACCGCGCTGGAGAAGGTCGTCGTCGACTTCTGGGAGAAGGAGTTCGACGTCCTGGTGTCCACCACGATCGTCGAGTCCGGCATCGACATCTCCAACGCCAACACCCTGATCGTCGAGCGCGGCGACACCTTCGGCCTCTCCCAGCTGCACCAGCTGCGCGGCCGGGTCGGGCGCGGGCGCGAGCGCGGCTACGCGTACATGCTGTACCCGCCGGAGAAGCCGCTCACCGAGACGGCGCACGAGCGGCTGGCCACCATCGCCCAGCACACCGAGATGGGCGCCGGCATGTACGTCGCGATGAAGGACCTGGAGATCCGCGGCGCCGGCAACCTGCTCGGCGGCGAGCAGTCCGGGCACATCGCGGGCGTCGGCTTCGACCTCTACATGCGGATGGTCGGCGAGGCGGTGGCCGAGTTCCGCGAGTCGCTCGCGAACGGCGGCGAGCCGGAGGAGGAGCCGCTCGAGGTGAAGATCGAGCTGCCCGTCGACGCGCACGTGCCGCACGACTACGCGCCCGGCGAGCGGCTGCGGCTGCAGGCCTACCGCTCGATCGCGGCGGTCAACTCGGAGGCGGACATCCAGCAGGTCCGCGACGAACTCGTGGACCGCTACGGCAAGTTGCCCGAGCCGGTGGAGAACCTGCTGCTGGTCGCGGCGCTGCGGCTGTACGCCCGGCGGTGCGGGATCTCGGACATCACCCTGCAGGGCTCGAACATCCGCTTCGGGCCGGTGGAGCTGCGCGAGTCGCAGCAGCTGCGGCTCAACCGGCTGTACCCGCGCAGCCAGGTCAAGGCGGCGGCGCAGCAGCTGCTGGTGCCCCGGCCGAGCACCGGCCGGATCGGTGGCAAGCCGCTGGTCGGGCGGGAGCTGCTGGGGTGGTGCAGCGAGTTCCTGTCGGCGATGTTCGACGACCTGGCGGGGGCGAAGAAGTAGCAACCGCGGGCGGTTGGTGCACGGCGGTCTCGGGCTCTGCCCGGGGCCGCCGTCGTCCTTTCCGCCCGGGTTTCGCGGTGCGGCGGGCCTTTCCGCCCGGGTTTCGCGGTGCGCCGGGCCGTCAGCCGATCTTCCACTGGCCGACCTGGTTGGAGAAGCCGTTGTCCAGGGCGAACTGGACCTTGTCGAGCTTGAGGCCGTCCGGGACCTCGAAGGTGACGAAGCCCTTGCCGGTCTCGCCGGGGGCGATGTTGGTGGGGGTCTGGAAGGCCGGGCCGGCCTTGGTCTCCTCCAGGTTCGGGCCGTAGGCCTGGCCCTGGGTGTCCACGACCTTGGCGCTGCTGGCGGGGGCCTCGCCGTAGGCCTGGGTGCCGGTGGCCTTGATCTGGAACTGCACCGCCACGTAGTGCTTGCCGTCGGCCGGCTTGAGGTACTCGTTGGCGCTCTCGGCCGGGTCGACCACCTTCACCGCGATGACGTCGGCGGTGTTGCCCTTGTCCATGCCCTTGAGCGCGATGGTGTCGCCGATCTTGGCGGGGGCCTTGGGGGCGTCGGCGGGCTTGCTGGGTGCGGCGGGGGTGCCCGCGGCGGCCGGGGACCCGGTGCCGGCGGCCGCGCTCTGCTTCGCCTCGGTCGAGACGGAGGCGCCGCCGGTCGAGTTGCAGGCGGTCGCGGTGAGGGTGACCAGCGCGGCGCCGAGCAGCAGGGCGGCGGAGCGGCGGGCGGTGGTGCGGCGGGCGGCGGCGGACATGGCTGTTCTCCCGGTGCTCGGTGGTCTTCCTGGGTGCCGCCTCCGTTCGGTGGCGACGAAGAGATCACACCACTCGGCGTGAACCATGTCAACGGTATTTCGCAAAAGAGCTCTGTTCACACGTGAACGGAGTCGAGGAGACGCCTGGCTATGCTGTGTGATCACACCCCCGGGTCGAGTCGCGTCGGGCCCGCCCTCGCCGCCGAAGGAGCCTCCCGTGCCGGACCGCGCCGAAGTGACCGCCGTCGAGATCGCCCGGCTGGCCGGCGTCGGCCGGGCCGCGGTCAGCAACTGGCGCCGCCGCCACGCCGACTTCCCGCGCCCGGTCGGCGGCACCGACGCCAGTCCGACCTTCGCCCTCGGCGCGGTCGAGGCCTGGCTGCGCGCACAGGGCAAGATCGCCGAACTCCCGCCCCTGGAACGGGCCTGGCAGTACGTCGACACCCTCCGCAACCCGGCCGGCCGCCCCGCCGCCCCCCTCGTCGAGGCCGGTGCCGTCCTCCTCCTGCTGCACCGCGCCCCCGACCGCTGGGCCGCCCTCGCCGCCGAACCCGACACGCGCCTCGCCACCGCGCTCCCGAGGGCCGTCGCCGATACCGTCGTTCACACCTTCGACGCGGACGACGCCGACCTCCTCCGCCTCCCCGGACTCCTCGGCAGCACCCAGCTCGACCTCGCACGCCTGCTCGCCGCCCTCGCCGCCGACACCGGCGCCGCCGGTGTGTACGAGCAACTGCTCACCCGCTACGCCGAAGCCAACATCCGCCAGCTCAGCTCCACCCCGCCGGAGGCGGCCGACCTGCTCGCCGCCGTCGCCGGCGTCCCCGCCACCGTGCTCGACCCGGCCGCCGGCCTCGGCGCCGTCCTGCTCGCCCACCCGCACACCACCGGCCGCTACGGCCAGGCCGCCGACCCCGTCACCGCCGCCCTCGCCCGGCTCCGGCTCGCCCTGCACGCCCCCGCCGCCGAACCCGGCCCGCTCCCGCTCGCCCTGCGCCCCGGCGACGCGCTGCGCGCCGACGCCTACCCCGGCGACACCTTCGAGGCCGTGCTCTGCCAGCCCCCGTACAACGAACGGGACTGGGGACGCGAGGAGCTGCAGTTCGACACCCGGTGGCCGGGCGGGCTCGTCCCGCCGCGCGGCGAGTCCGAACTCGCGTGGGTCCTGCACTGCCTCGCGCACACCCGCCCCGGCGGCCTCGCCGCCCTCCTGCTGCCCCCCGCCGTCGCCGCACGCCGGGCCGGGCGCCGGGTCCGCGCCGAACTCCTCCGCTCCGGCGCCCTGCGGGCCGTCATCGCCCTGCCCGCCGGCGCCGCCCCGCCGTACGGGGTGCCGCTGCACCTCTGGGTGCTCCGCGCCCCCAAACCGGGGGACGACTTCCGCCAGGTGCTGCTCCTCGACGCCGGGTCGGCCCCGGTGGAGGGCGGGCGCGACAAGGTCGACTGGCCCGGACTGCGGCGGACGGTCGTCCACGCCTGGCGCGCCTTCGACCGGGCCGCCCGGGACGGCGAACCGGTGCCCGCCGACGTCCCCGGCGTCCACCGGGCCATGGCCGCGATCGACCTGCTCGACGACGAGACCGACCTCTCGCCCGCCCGGCACGTCCCGCCCGCCGCACCGCTCGGCGGCGCCGCCGAACTGTCCCACCTCAGCGGGCGGCTGACGGAACTCCTGGCCGGCCTCGCCGACCCCGCCACCCTCCTGCCCCGGCCCGGCGCGGCGCCCGTCACCGGCGTCGTCACCATCGGCGAGCTCGTGCGCGGCGGCGCCTTGGAGGTGCACTCCTCCGGCAGCGGCGCCACCACCCGCCCGGGCCCCGGCGAGGTGCTCGTCGTCACCGACCAGGACCTCGCCACCGGCAACCCGCCCACCGCGGCCCTCGCCACCCCCGGCCCGGCCGGCGACCTCCGCACCCGCCCCGGCGACGTCCTCGTCCCCGCCCTCGGCGGCGGCCTCGCCCGCGTCGTCCCGGCCGAAGGCCCCCTCGTCGGCGCCGCCCTCGGCAGCCGCCTCCACCTGCTCCGCCCCGACCCGGCCGCCCTCGACCCCGAGTTCCTGGCCGGCCACCTCCGCTCCACCGCCGGCACCCGCCGCGCCGCGAGCCACGCCACCACGACCGCCCGCCTCGACATCCGCCGCGTCGAACTGCCCCGCCTCCCCCTCCCCGACCAGCAGCGCCAGGGCACGACCTTCGCCCACCTGGCCACCTTCGCCACCACCCTCACCCAAGCCGCCACCCTGGCCCAAACCCTCACCCAAGCCGCCACCGACGCCCTGGCCACCGGCACCCTGACCCCCTGACCAACGCTCAACACACAGTCGGGGTCCGCCCTCTGGGGCCCCACTCGCACGCCCGAGGCACAGGCGCGGCCGCAGGCGTGGTCGCCCTGCCACCCGCCCTACGCGCGCCCACCCAACCCACGCCGCACGCTCAACGCGCAGGCGCAGTTGGCCTCCGAGCCGCCCACCCAGCCTTCGGCACCGAGGCGCGGCCGACCCATCGGCCACCGGCTCTCCGGCCCCCGCCGACCGCCCACCCCAGCCCGCACGTTCACCAAGTGGGCGTGGGTTCTGCCCAGCGGCTATCGGGCCATACGCCTACACCCGGCAGCCTGAGGACGTCGGCGTATCGCCCGCCCCTTCACCGCCTGCGCGTCAACCGCCCTGGTACGTAGTTGGCCCGGCCCCTCCGGAACCGTCAATTCCGTTGACGTGCCTCTCGGCCACCAGCCGCCCGCTCGGCCCACGTGTTCGGCATGTGGCGCGAGGCCGGCACAGCCGTCGATGGTGTTGGCAGATGCCCCTTCCCACCTGCGAGTTCGTCCCGCCGGGCCGGCGCACCGTCTTCGGATGCCCCCGCCCGTCCCCCGTCCCAGGCCTGCCTCCCGCTTCCCCAGTAGGCCGCGCGCTTTCCGCGCCCAAAGCCGATTCCCACCCGGCTACTTCACCCCGGCCCAAGACCCGCGCCGGCGCAGGAGGCCGGGCGGGCGGGCGCCGAGCCCCTCCCAGCAGCCCGTCGGGAAGGTCTCCAAGGCCCGGCCTCGCGCGCGTTCCACCTGCCCAAACCCGCTTCCCGGCGGGCTACTTCGCCTCACCCCATCCGTGCCTCAACCCGTCCGGCGCAGGAAGTCGGGCGGGCCGACTTTTCGCGCCGCAGTTGCCGCCGACGCAGCCCAGCTGACGCCTCCTCCAAGCAGCCGCCCGGAAGGCCCCCAGCGTGGGCAATCCGGGCGGTAGCGTGTGCTCGGTCCGTCCGTCCTCACCAGCTCAGGAGCGCACATGTCAGGGCAGTACCCCGGGACGTTCGGACCCCCGCCCGGTGCCGCTGCCCAGCCGCCGGGGCGATTCGGGGTGGGCGGCCGGGTGTTGTGCGCACTGGTTCCGCTGCTGACGGCGGGTGTGCTCGGCCCCGTGCCGTCCCTCGTGCTGGCGCTACGCCGCAGGCGCCCGTACGACATCGCGGGCGCCGTCGTCTACTGCATGCTGCTCCTCACCATGGTCGTGTGCGCGGGCGTGGCCGGCGACGACAAGGCCTCCGCCGCGAACGCCGTCGGCGAGGTCGCCCTGGGCCTGCTCTGGCTCACCCCCACGCTGCACTTCCTCGTGATGGACCGCCGATCCCTCTGGACGACCCCGCCGCCCGCCGTCCCGTACCTCCCGCCGCCGGTCACCCCGTACGGCGCGACCATGCCCGGTCACGCCGCCCCGCCGCCCGCCGACGACCTGCGCGAACTCGGTGAACTCCTGCGCCGCCAGGCCCGCGAGGGCCGGTCGTGACCGCCGCCCGCGTCATCGCAGCCCGCTACCGCCTCGCCGAGAAGATCGGTCACGGCGGCATGGGCCAGGTGTGGGGCGGCTACGACGAGCGCCTGGACCGCCCGGTCGCGGTCAAGCTGCTCCGCACCGACCACCTCCTCGCCGCCGACCCCACCTCCGTCACCTCGTCCACCTCGACCACCGAACACCGCCGCCACGGCGACGAGTTGCGCCGCCGCTTCCTCCGCGAGTGCCGGATCACGGCCGCGCTGGACCACCCCGGGCTGGTCACGGTGTTCGACGCGGGGGAGGACGAGGGCGAGCTGTACCTCGTCATGCAGCACGTCCCGGGGGTGAGCCTCGCCGACCTCATCGCCGAGGACGCGCCGTTCCCGATCGGACGGGCGGTCGCCGTCGCCGCCCAGCTGTGCGCCGCGCTGGCCGCCGTCCACGCCGTGCCGGTGGTCCACCGGGACCTCAAGCCCAGCAACGTGATGGTCCGGCCCGACGGCCGGACGATCCTGCTGGACCTCGGCATCGCCACCGCCCTCGACCCCGGCGCCACCCGCCTCACCCTCACCGGTGTGCCGATCGGCAGCCCGTCCTACATGGCGCCCGAGCAGGCGCTCGCCACCACCACCGACTCGCGCAGCGACCTCTATGCGCTCGGCTGCCTCCTGCACGAGATGCTCGCCGGCGAGGAGCCGTTCCGCGCGCCGACCGCGCTCGGCGTGCTGCGGCGGCACGTGGACGATCCGCCGGTTCCGCTGCGTGACCTGCGGCCGGACGTGCCGCAGCCACTCGAACGCCTCGTCCTCGACCTGCTCGCCAAACAGCCCGCCGACCGTCCCGCCGACGCCCGGCAGGTGTACGGGCGGCTGCTCCCGCTGCTGCCCGCGGCCGAACCGGCGCCGCAACCGGGGTACGGACCGCTGCCCGATCCCACCCGGCCGTACCGCTTCCCGCACCAGCCGCAGCCGTCGGCCGTGGAGCCCGCGCGCCGGCTCGTAGCGGTGCCGCAGACCCCTGCGACCCCGCCGCCGCCACCTATGCCGCCGGTGGTACCGGCCGTCCCGGTGGTTGCGTCGGCCCCGGACCTCGGCGCGGAGTGCGGACGGCTCTCCGACCTCGTCGACGCCGGCCGCCACAGCGAAGTCCTCGGCCTCGCCGCCCGGCTGCTGCCCCGCGCGGAAGCCGAACTCGGGGACGGCGCACCGCTGGTGCGGACGATCCGGACCATCTACGCCCGCACCCTCCTCCAGGAGGGGCACCACGCGCAGGCCCTCCCCGAGTACCGCCGCCTCGCCGCCACCGCCGAGGGCGGGCCGTACGGGCCCCAGGGCCTCGACCACCGCTACCGCGCGGCGATCTGCCTCGACCACCTCGGGCAGGGCGCGGAGGCGATGGCCGAGTACCAGTCCCTCCTCGCCACGGCGGCCCACGACCCCGACCCGGAACGTGCCTTCGACCTGCGCGAACGCATCGGCCTCCGCCTCGCCGCCACCGGCGACGCCGAGAACGCGTGGCAGTGGCTCCTCCAACTCCTCTTCGAACGCGAACGCCGCGACGGCCCCCACCACCCCGCCGTCCGCCGCCTCCGCCACTCCCTGAACACCCTCCAACCCCACCGCACCACCCGCTGACCCGAACCACAGGAAGCCGGCCCCACACCGACTCCCGGCACAGCACGCCCGCCCCCGGTGAGGGCTGCGGAAGGCGCCGAGCGGCAGCTGTTGACCTTGCGCCTGGGGCCCGGCATGAGAAGTCGGCCTCGCCGACTTTTGGCGCAGAGTGGTGCGACGGGCTCACCGCTGGCGTCGCGCTCGGGAGGTGCCGAGCGCTCGCTGGTTGGCTTTGCCTCCGACGCCGCCGCGAGAAGTCGGCTCCGCCGACTTCTGATGCAGCGGGTTCGTCCGTGGCGAGGGCCGCGGGAGGTGCCGAGCGCTCGCTGGTTGGCTTTGCCTCCGACGCCGCCGCGAGAGGTCGACCCCGCCGACCTCTGACGCGGCGGGTTCGCCTCTGGCGAGGGCCGGGAAAGGTGCCGAGCGGTGGCTGTGTGCCTTGCGCCAGGGGCCCGGCGTGGGAAGTCGGGCTCGTCGACTTCTGGTGCAGTGCCCTGCGATGGGCTCGCCCATGTCTTCGGCGCAGGAAGTCGGCCCGCCCGACTTCTCGCGCCCGCCACTCGGCTCCCGGCCGCCTGGCGCTGCCCCAGGAGGCTGGTGTTTCGTGTCCTATCTTTTCCTCGGCGCAGAAAGTCGGATGGGTCGACTTCCTACGCAAGGCTGCTGGTGGGGGCGGTGCGGAGGTGGGGCGGGCGGGAGAACGGAGCATCAGCGCCGGAAGTCGATGGCGCCGACTTTCTGTGCGGGGCCGCAAGTGATGCGGGCGTGGGGAGGCGGCAGGGGCGGGGGCGTTGGTGGCGCAGGAAGTCGGATGGGTCGACTTCCTGCGCAAGGCCGCGGGTGGGGGCGGGGGCGAGCGGGGCTTCAGCGGCGCAGGAAGTCGGTGGGGCCGACTTTCTGTGTGAGGACGCTGCACGGGTTGGAGTGCAGCGGGCGCAGGAGGTCGGGCAAGACGACCCCGCGCTGGGTGTGGGGCTGGAGTGCAGGAAGTCGATTGTGGGCGGGGCCTGGGGAGGGGGTGGCTGGGGCGGGTAGGTTCGGGGTGTGACGATGAATTCTCCGGGCGCGAAGTTGATCCTGCTCACCACCACCCACCGGGTGGCCCCCGGGTTGCTGGCGTGGCCGGCGTGGGAGGCGTTGCGGTTGGCGGGGCGGGTGCTGGCGGGGGACGCGGGGCATCCGCAGGTGGCCGCGGTGCGGCAGGCCGGGGTGGACGTGGAGGTCGTGGCGCCGGACTCGGCGCCGGCGCTGGCGCGGCTGCTGACCGAGCAGCCCGCGGGCCAGGGGCCCACGGTGTGGCTGGGCAGCCCCGACGGGGACCCGGGCCTGACGGAGGCGCTGGCGCGCCTGGCGGTGGAGCACGCGGGCGAGGTGCCGGAGATCGAGGTGCTGCCGGGGTCGTACGACCTGCCCGGGGCCCGGCTGCTGGACCTGGTCTCGGTGATGGACCGGCTGCGCTCGCCGGGCGGCTGCCCGTGGGACGCCGAGCAGACGCACGCGAGCCTGGTGAAGTACCTGGTCGAGGAGGCGTACGAGCTGGTCGAGGCGATCGAGGAGGGGGACCGGGACACGCTGCGCGAGGAGCTGGGGGACGTCCTGCTCCAGGTGTTCTTCCACTCCCGGATCGCGGAGGAGCACCCGACGGAGGCGTTCTCGATCGACGACGTGGCCGGCGACATCGTCGAGAAGCTGATGTACCGGCACCCGCACGTGTTCGGGGACGTCGAGGCCGAGGGCGCCGCCGAGGTGGAGGCGAACTGGGAGCAGCTGAAGGCGGCCGAGAAGGCGGACCGCGAGTCGGTGCTGGACGGCGTGCCGGCCGGTCTGCCGTCGCTCGCGTACGCGGCGAAGCTGGTGTCGCGGGTGCGCCGGGCCGGGTTCGAGGGGGTGCCGGACGAGCCGTTCGAGCTGCCCGCGGAGCTCACGGAGGAGTCCGCGGGCCGGCTGCTGCTGGCCGTGGCGCAGCGGGCGCACGACGCCGGGGTGGACGTGGACGCGGCGCTGCGCGCGGCGGCGCGCTCCTACCGGGACGCCGTCCGCGAGGCGGAGGGTCTCAAGCCGGAGTAGAGCGAGAAGCCTCAGGCCGCCGAGGCCGCGTCCTGGACGGCGGCCCGCGGCTGCGGCAGGACGACCTCGGCGATGGCCTCGCCGACGAGGGCGACGAGCTCGGCGAGGCGCTCCAGGCCGAGGTGGTCGGGCAGGTCGGCGAGGGAGACGATCCGCTCGCCGTCCGGGCCGGCGACGCAGAACAGGTCGATCGGCCCGAGGTGCTTCTCGGTGGTGTCGACGAGCGCGGCGACGTCGCTGGGGCGGCGGACGTCCCCGCCGACGCCGACGACGGGGCAGCCGGGCCGGTCGAGTTCGGCGGCGAGGTCCTCGGCGACGCCGACCCGCTGGTCGGCGATCAGCACTCCGGCGGCGCCGGCCGCGGTGAAGCGGCGGGCGAGGTCGGCCCCCGACCCGCCGTCGAGTACCGCGATGACGACGACTGCCCCGGTGACCCGCATGGTGCGCTCCTCCCTGTGGGCGGTCCGCACTGACGCCCACGATTTCTGCCGAGGATCGTAGGCAGGTCCTGACCCTCCGCAACAGGGATTACCCCTCAGGTGACCAGGCTCACGCCTGCCACCCGTCCAAGAGCTGTCCAAAACCCGTCCACGCACTGTCCACGAGGTGTTGGCGGGCCGTTGCGAAGCCGTCCGCGGGCCGTTGACGAGCCGGTCACTCACCGTAGATGACGGGGTGCCCCCGACCCACCGGATACGGTCGTGCCATGCCAGTTCAGCCCGACGCCGACGCCACCCGCCCGCCGCTCTTCACGTGGGAGTTCGCCGCCGACCCGTACCCGGCGTACGCCTGGCTGCGCGAGCACGCCCCCGTGCACCGCACCACGCTGCCGAGCGGGGTGGAGGCCTGGCTGGTGACGCGGTACGCGGACGCGCGCCAGGCGCTGGCGGACGGCCGGCTGTCGAAGAACCCGGCGCACCACAGCGAGCAGGCGCACCGCACCGGCCGGGTCGGGATCCCGGGGGAGCGGCAGGCGGACCTGATGACGCACCTGCTGAACATCGACCCGCCGGACCACACCCGGCTGCGCCGCCTGGTGTCGAAGGCGTTCACGCCGCGCCGGGTGGCCGAGTTCGAGCCGCGGGTGCAGCAGCTCACCGACCGCCTGATCGACGGCTTCGCGCAGCGCGGTTCGGCGGACCTCATCCACGAGTTCGCGTTCCCGCTCCCCATCTACGCGATCTGCGACCTGCTCGGCGTGCCGGCCGAGGACCAGGACGACTTCCGCGACTGGGCGGGCATGATGATTCGACATGGCGGGGGCCAACGCGGCGGCGTGGGCCGGGCGGTGAAGCGGATGCGGGCGTACCTGCTGGAGCTGATCCACCGGAAGCGGGCGGACCTCGGGGACGACCTGATCTCGGGTCTGATCCGGGCGAGCGACCACGGCGAGCACCTCACCGAGAACGAGGCCGCCGCGATGGCGTTCATCCTCCTCTTCGCCGGCTTCGAGACGACCGTCAACCTGATCGGCAACGGGACGTACGCGCTGCTGCGCAACCCCGGGCAGCGCCGCCTCCTGCAGGAGTCGGTGGCACGCGGCGAGACGGCGCTGCTGGAGACCGGGATCGAGGAACTCCTGCGCTACGACGGGCCGGTGGAGCTCGCGACGTGGCGGTTCGCGACCCGCCCGCTGACCATCGGCGGGGTGGACATCCCGGTCGGCGACCCGGTGCTGGTGGTACTGGCGGCGGCGGACCGGGATCCGGCCAGGTTCTCGGACGAGAACACCCTGGACCTGGCCCGGACGGACAACCCGCACCTGGGTTTCGGGCACGGCATCCACTACTGCATCGGCGCCCCGCTGGCGAGGCTCGAAGGGCGGTCGGCGCTGGCCACGCTGCTGTCCCGGCTGCCCGATCTCGAACTGGCGGAAAGCCCGGAGAATCTGCGGTGGCGAGGTGGCCTGATCATGCGCGGATTGCGCGAACTTCCGGTCGAATTCAGTCCCGAGAGCCGCTCGCCGCACGCCCGCCCGGACGCTCCGACACACTGACGGAACGTCGCGAAGCGGGCGTGTCCGGCAGCATGAACACCCATCAATCCGGACAAACAACCGCCGTTGGTAGGCGATCGACCACGCGCCGTGATTTCTGTGTGATGTCTGCGATATGAGCTTGTGATTGGTCTGAGGATCTGTCTACTCTCCCTGGAGTTCGCAGCTGCGGACCCCGAGTGCGGAACGCCGAGTCCTGCCCGCCGCACCACGGGAAACCGACCAGAACCCTGGGCAGGGGCGGGGGAACCAGGTTTGTTGCCGTTCCTCCACGGCTTGGGGTGAAGCCGCCCGAGCGGAATCGTTTCCGCAGACGGCGGCCGGGCCACCTCCCGGTCCGAACCCGACAGCTCACCTCGCAGGCGTGCGGAGAGGGACCCCTTCATGCTGTTCGTTGGAACCGGTCGTCACCGCCGTCGCACCCAGACCGAGAAGGCCATCGCCGTCGCCGGAGTGGCCGGCGTCGGACTCGCGATGCCGATCCTCACCGCCACCGGCGCCTCCGCCGCCCCGACCACCGCCTGGGACTCCGTCGCCCAGTGCGAGAGCGGCGGCGACTGGAGCATCAACACCGGCAACGGCTTCTACGGCGGCCTGCAGTTCACCTCCAGCACCTGGAAGGCGTTCGGCGGCACCGCGTACGCGGCGCAGGCCAACCAGGCCAGCAAGGGCCAGCAGATCGCGGTGGCCGAGAAGGTCCTGGCCTCGCAGGGGCCGGGCGCGTGGCCGGTCTGCTCGAAGAAGGCCGGCCTGTCGAAGGGGGGCCCCGCGGCCGACGTCGACACCTCGGACGCCCAGCCCGCCGCCCAGCAGCACTCCCAGCCGGTGCAGCAGCCCGCGGCGAAGCCGGCCCAGCCGAAGCCCGCCCAGCCGAAGCCGGCTCAGAAGCCCGTGCAGCAGCAGTACCAGCAGCACACCCAGCCGGCCCAGCCCCAGCAGCAGGCCCAGCCCCAGGCCCCGGGCTTCTCCGGCAAGGCCGGCTGGGACGCCGACGCGAAGGTGTACTGGTACCAGAACAACGGCACCTGGTACTGGACCAGCCACCAGGGCGTCTACCAGCAGTACGCGGGCCAGGCCCAGCAGCAGGCCGCGCAGCAGCAGGCCCAGCAGCAGTACGCCCAGCCGCAGCAGCAGGCCCCGCGCGCAGCCGTCGCTCCCCAGGGCGGCCACGACTACACCGTCCACGCCGGCGACACGCTGTCGAGCATCGCCGCCGCCCAGGGCGTCCCCGGCGGCTGGCAGTCGGTCTACGACGGCAACCGCGGCACCGTCGGCGGCGACCCGAACCTGATCATGCCCGGCCAGGTCCTGCACCTCGGCTGACGCCGGCCGGAGCCGGCGCGCCACGGCTCGACACGCCACGGCGCGACACGCCACAGCGCGACACGCCACGGAGGGGGCCGACCCCGGATCGGCCCCCCTTCGTCCGGTTCCGCCCCTTTTCCCGGGATCGTCAGGTGAACTACCGGTAAGTAGCCGGGCCACACGCTGAGACGTGACCGAGGTCGGCGTGGCCCCGCGACCCCGTGCGGTTAGGCTCTGGTCGTAACGACTCCGCAATCATCCCGCCGACCGCACCACTGGTCAGCGGGACCCTGCTTCCGCAAGGAGATGCCTCGTGCCGTCCATCGATGTCGTCGTAGCCCGTGAGATCCTCGACTCGCGTGGCAACCCCACGGTCGAGGTCGAGGTCGGCCTCGACGACGGCAGCACCGGTCGTGCCGCTGTCCCGTCGGGTGCCTCCACCGGTGCCTTCGAGGCGCTGGAGCTCCGCGACGGTGACAAGAACCGCTACTTCGGCAAGGGCGTGGAGAAGGCCGTCCTGGCCGTCATCGAGCAGATCGGCCCGGAGCTGGTCGGCTACGACGCCACCGAGCAGCGCCTGATCGACCAGGCCATGCTCGACCTGGACGCCACCCCGGACAAGTCCTCGCTCGGCGCCAACGCCATCCTCGGCGTCTCGCTGGCCGTCGCGCACGCCGCCTCCGAGGCGAGCGACCTGCCGCTGTTCCGCTACCTGGGCGGCCCGAACGCGCACGTCCTGCCGGTCCCGATGATGAACATCCTCAACGGTGGCTCGCACGCCGACTCCAACGTCGACATCCAGGAGTTCATGATCGCCCCGATCGGCGCGGAGTCCTTCTCCGAGGCCGTCCGCTGGGGCGTCGAGGTCTACCACACCCTCAAGGGCGTGCTGAAGGAGCGCGGCCTGTCCACCGGCCTCGGCGACGAGGGCGGCTTCGCGCCGAACCTGGACAGCAACCGCGAGGCCCTGGACCTCATCACCGAGGCCATCCAGAAGGCGGGTTACGTCCCCGGCCGCGACGTCGCGCTGGCCCTGGACGTCGCCGCCTCCGAGTTCTACCAGGACGGCGCCTACCAGTTCGAGGGCAAGGCCCTCTCGTCCGCCGAGCTCATCGAGTACTACGCCGACCTCGTCGCCTCGTACCCGCTGGTCTCCATCGAGGACCCGCTGGACGAGTCGGACTGGGACGGCTGGAAGGCCATGACCGTCAAGCTGGGCGACAAGGTCCAGCTGGTCGGCGACGACCTGTTCGTCACCAACCCGGCCCGCCTGGCCAGGGGCATCGAGACCGGCACCGCCAACGCGCTGCTGGTGAAGGTCAACCAGATCGGCTCGCTGACCGAGACCCTGGACGCCGTCGAGCTGGCCCAGCGCAACGGCTACCGCTGCATGATGTCGCACCGCTCCGGCGAGACCGAGGACGTCACCATCGCCGACCTGGCCGTCGCCACCAACTGCGGCCAGATCAAGACCGGTGCCCCGGCCCGCTCCGAGCGCGTCGCCAAGTACAACCAGCTGCTGCGCATCGAGGAGATCCTCGACGACGCCGCCGAGTACGCCGGCCGCGGCGCGTTCCCGCGCTTCCGCTCTGCGGAGTAATAAGCACAGCCGCTCTGCGGAGTAATGAGCACAGCCGCTCTGCGGACCAGTAAGAGGCGTAAGGGCGAGGGCCGAACCCCTCCGGTGGTGCACGCCTGACCGGTGCCCCGCCGTTCACCCCGTAGGGTGGACGGCGGGGCACCGTCGCGACCAGGAGGGGAAACGGGAGATGGCTGGCTGGAGGATCCCGGGCTTGGCGGCCCGTCCTCGCTTCACGAGCCGGGCGACCGTCCTCGTCCTGGTGCTCTGCTCGCTGGTGGCGATCCTCGCCTACCCGACGCGGCAGTTCATCTCCCAGCGCGCCGAGATCTCCGCCCAGCGGGCGAAGGCCGAGCACGCCCGGCAGCAGGTCGAGCAGCTGCGCCGGGACAAGGCCCGCTGGCAGGATCCCGAGTACGTCAAGGCGCAGGCCCGTGCCCGGCTGCACTACGCGATGCCGGGGGAGACCCCGTACATCGCGGTGGATCCGGCCGGAGCGGGCGCCGCCCCGTCCTCCGCCCCGTCCGCCCCCGCCGACGGCACGGCCGGCGGCGCGGTGAAGGCCGCCAAGCCCTGGTACTCCAGCATCTGGGACTCGGTGGACGCCGCCGACACCGCCGCCCTGGCCCCGATCCCGGCGGGTCCGACCCCGCCGCCGGCCCGTCCGCATCCATGACCATCCCCCCGCTGGAGACCCCTCCCCCCATGACCACTGAGAACCACCCCGCCGTCTCCGACGCCGACGTCGCCGCCATCGCCGCCCAGCTGGGCCGGGTCCCGCGCGGCCTGCGCGGCGTGGCGCACCGCTGCCCGTGCGGCAACCCGGACGTCGTGGAGACGGCCCCCCGGCTGCCGGACGGCACGCCGTTCCCGACGCTCTACTACCTGACCTGCCCCAAGGCCGCCTCGCTGATCGGCACCCTGGAGGCGGACGGCGTGATGAAGGAGCAGACCGCCCGGCTGGCCGAGGACCCGGAGCTGGCGGCCGCCTACCAGAAGGCGCACGAGGACTACATCGCCCGGCGCGACGCCATCGAGGTGCTGGAGGGCTTCCCGAGCGCCGGCGGCATGCCGGACCGGGTCAAGTGCCTGCACGTGCTGGTCGGCCACTCGCTGGCCGCCGGAGAGGGCGTCAACCCGCTCGGCGACGAGGCGCTCGGCCTGCTGGAGGACTGGTGGGCCAAGGGTCCGTGCGTCTCCCCGGCCGAGGTCGAGGCGGCCGGTGAGCGGGTCCTGCGCAACCGGGCCAAGGACCAGGACCACGCGGCCGTGATCGCCGCCAAGGAGCAGAAGACCGCCGAGCGCGCCGCCAAGAAGCGCGCGGCGGACGAGGCCGAAGCGCAGGAGTCCGAGTGAGCACGACCCGCGTGGCCGCGATCGACTGCGGCACCAACTCGATCCGGCTGCTGGTCGCCGACCTGGACCCGCGGACCGGTGAGATCACCGACCTGGACCGCCGGATGATCATCAACCGGCTGGGCCAGGGCGTGGACCGCACCGGCCGGCTGCACCCGGACGCGCTGGCCCGCACCTTCGCGGCCTGCCGGGAGTACCGCGAGGTCATCGACGGCTTCGGGGTCGGCCCGGAGCGGATCCGCTTCGTCGCCACCAGCGCCTCCCGGGACGCCGAGAACAGCGACGAGTACGTCACGGGCGTGCGCGGGATCCTCGGCGTCGAGCCCGAGGTGGTCAGCGGCGAGGAGGAGGCGCACCTGTCCTTCGTCGGTGCCACCAAGGAGTTGACCGGCGGTCAGTTCGCCGCGCCGTACCTGGTGTTCGACCTCGGCGGCGGCTCGACGGAGTTCGTGCTCGGCGCGGACGACGTCCAGGCCGCGCGCTCGGTGGACATCGGCTGCGTGCGGCTGACCGAGCGGCACTTCGGTGGCGCCGAGCTGCCCTCCGAGGAGCAGATCGCCGAGGCCCGGGCGCACGTGCGGGCCGAGCTGGACAAGGCCGAGGAGACCGTCCCGCTGACCGGTGCGGCGACCCTGGTGGGCCTGGCCGGGACGGTCACCACGGTGTCCGCGATCGCCCAGGAGCTGCCGGCGTACGACTCGACGGTGATCCACCACTCGCGGATCGGCCGGGAGCGGGTCGCGGAGATCGCCCGCGAGCTGCTGGCCGCCACCCACGCCGAGCGCGCGGCGATCCCGTCGATGCACCCGGGCCGGGTGGACGTGATCGCGGCCGGCGCGCTGGAACTGCTGGAGATCATGGAGCGCACCGGCGCGGCCGAGGTCGTCGTGAGCGAGCACGACATCCTGGACGGCATCGCCTGGAGCATCGCCTCCTGACGAGTATTGCCCCCTGACCAGCCGTGGGCCTTACCCGAACGGTCCCGGAGCCCCGCATGGGGGTCCGGGGCCGGGGCGCGCCCGGGCGCGGGCGGAAAAGTTCGTGAATTTCTTCACATGGCGATGCCGTCATTCGTCGCACCCGTGCGCCCGCTACGTCCGAATTGTGGGACCGAAGGCCGCCGCCGGGCTCTGCCCCTTGGATCGCAGGTCAGGCCTCGTCTGAGGTTTGAAAATCGAAATCACGAGCGGGAACCCGGATGCCGTACGGATCGTTGCTGCTCAGCAGGGTGGTGTGCCCCCCGGTGCTCACGGGGTCCCCGCGGGGGCGGTGAGATGTCGCCGAGGGGGCCGTTTTGTGGCCGCGCAGTGTAGCACGGGGTGTCCATACGCTTGTGACCGGGCTCACGAAGGCTGCTCCGGACGGTGCTGGATACTTTCGGATATGAGCACCACGGAGCGTCCTCGCATCCTCATTGTCGGCGGTGGTTACGTCGGCCTGTATGCCGCGATGCGCATCCTCAAGAAGATGCGTTACGGCGAAGCGACCGTCACGGTCGTCGACCCGCGGTCGTACATGACGTACCTGCCCTTCCTCCCCGAGGCGGCCGGCGGCAACGTCGCGCCCCGCAACCTCGTCGCGCCCCTGCGCAGCGCCCTCAAGAAGGCGGAGGTGCTCACCGGTCACGTGACCGCTGTGGACCACGCCCGCAAGGTCGCCACCATCGCGCCCGCGGCCGGCGACTCGTACGAGCTGCCCTTCGACTACCTCGTCGTCGCGACCGGCTCCGTCTCCCGCACCTTCCCGATCCCGGGTCTGGCGGAGAACGGCATCGGCATGAAGACGGTGGAGGAGGCCATCGCCCTGCGCAACCACGTCATGGCGCAGCTGGACAAGGCCGAGTCCACCACGGACGAGGCGGTCCGCCGCAAGGCCCTGACCTTCGTCGTCGTCGGCGGTGGCTTCGCCGGTGTCGAGACGATCGCCGAGATCGAGGACATGGCGCGCGACGCCGCCAAGATCTACAAGACCGTCAGCCGCGACGACATGCGCTTCATCCTGGTGGAGGCGGCCAACCGCATCCTCCCGGAGATGGGCCCGGACCTCGGTCTGTGGACCAAGGAGAAGCTCGGCGAGCGCAACATCGAGGTCTACATCGAGACCTCCATGGACTCCTGCGTCGACGGCCACGTCGTCCTGAAGAACGGCATGGAGGCCGACGCCTCCACCATCGTGTGGACGGCCGGCGTCAAGCCGAACCCGGTGCTGGCCAACTTCGGCCTGCCGCTGGGTCCGCGCGGCCACGTCGACACGGCGGCGACCCTCCAGGTCCAGGGCTTCGACTACGTCTGGTCCGCCGGCGACAACGCCCAGGTGCCGGACCTCGCCTCCGGCGAGGGTGCCTGGTGCCCGCCGAACGCGCAGCACGCCTGCCGTCAGGCCGTCGTCCTCGGCGACAACGTGGTCTCCGGCATGCGCGGCTTCCCGCAGAAGGAGTACAAGCACAAGAACCTCGGTGCGGTCGCCGGTCTCGGCCTGCACAAGGGCGTCGCGATCCTCTTCGGCAAGTTCAAGCTGAAGGGCCGCCTGGCCTGGTGGTTCCACCGCGCGTACCACGGCGCCATGGTCCCGACCGTCAACCGCAAGGTCCGCGTCTTCACCGACTGGACCCTCGCGGTCTTCCTGAAGCGCGAGATGGTCGGCCTGTCCCAGATGGAGCAGCCGTACCTGCCCATCCAGGAGGTCACCCCGCCCACGAAGCCCGTGGAGGCCGCCAAGCCGGTCGCCGAGAAGGAACTCGCGAGCAAGTAAGCGACTGAGACCCCGGTGTGGGAGCACCGGGGTATGAGTCGGAGGCCCTCCGCCCGGCAGTGTCGCCGGACCACGACCTCCGTGGTGCTCAGCCGGCCGTGCGACCGGGCGGAGTACAGAAGTGCAAGGAGCCCCTGCCAACCCTCGGCAGGGGCTCCTTCGCGTCCCGGTGTCAGTCGGTCTTGATGCTCTCCAGGATGTCCAGCTTGGCCGCCCGGCGGGCCGGCCAGATCGCGGCCACCAGGCCGACCAGGCCGGCCAGGGCCAGGAACAGCGCCAGCTGGCCGTACGGCAGGACGGTGGTCAGACCGGACAGGCTGGACTTGAGCGTGCCGTTGATCGCCCAGGCGATGAAGCAGCCGAGCAGTACGCCGATGCCGGCGCCGAAGAGCGAGATCACCACGGACTCCAGACGGACCATCCGCTTGATGCCCCCGCGGTCCAGGCCGATCGCCCGCAGCATCCCGATCTCGCGCTTGCGCTCGAAGACCGACATCGCCAGCGTGTTGATCACACCGAGGATCGCGACCAGCACCGACATCGCCAGCAGGCCGTACATCAGGTTCAGGACGAAGGTGATGCTCTGGCTGAAGCCGTCCCGGACGTCCTGCTTGGACTTGACCTCGATCACCGGGTTGGCGCCGGTGGCGTCCTTGAGCGACTGCTTGAGCGCCGCGGTGGCGCCGTCCGTGCCCTTGACCAGGACGTCGGAGATGTGCGCGTGCGGCTCGTGCTTGGCGATCTCGGCGTTGGCCAGGACGACCGGGCCGAGCATGCCGCTCTTCTCGTACACGCCGCCGACGGTGAGCTGCCCGGTGGACTCGTCCGGGTAGCGCACGGACACCGTCGAACCGGTCGTCACGTTGAACTTGGCGGCGACGTCCTGGTCCACCAGGAGCCGACCCTGGCCGAGCGCGGCGGTGGAGCCGCTGACCATCTTGACGTCGACGAGCCGGTCGAAGCCCTCCGCGTTCAGGCCGCTGATCGACTTGTCGGTGCCGTTGAGCTCCCAGAAGACGTTGGTCATCGGCGAGGAAGCGGCCACCCCGGGGGCCTTGGCGATCTGGGCGGGCACCTGGTCGGAGAGGCCCATGCCGTTGGCGGCGCCGACCAGGTAGTCGGCCTTCATCGAGCTGGTGACGGCCCGGTCGATCACGCCCGTGACCGATGCGCCCAGCACGGTGAGGCCGCTGACCAGGGTCAGGCCGATGGTGAGCGCGGCGGCGGTGGAGGCGGTGCGGCGCGGGTTGCGGACGGCGTTCTGCTGGGCGAGCTTGCCCGGGGTGCCCGCCAGCTTGCGCAGCACCGGGCCGACCAGGGCGATGACCGGGCGGGAGAGCAGCGGCAGCAGGACGAACACGCCGATCAGGGCCAGGAAGGCGCCCAGGGCGACCGGCATCCGGCCGCTGTCGTTGCCGGTGGCGGCGCCGAAGCCGATCAGCGCGAGACCGCCGATGGCGAGCACCGAACCGATGGTGTTGCGGACCACCAGGCTCTTCTGGCTGACCGGCTGGTCGCCGCTGCTCATCGCGGCCACCGGGGCGATCCGGGCGGCGCGCACGGCTGGCAGCAGGGCCGACAGCACCGTCACCAGGACGCCGACCACGAGGGTCACGACGACGGTGAGCGGCTTGATCACCAGCGAGCCCTGCGGCATGTTCTCGTTCAGCGTGAGCATGAGGGACTGCATCCCGGCGCCGATCCCGATGCCCGCGAGCAGACCGGCCACGGCGGAGAGGGTGCCGATCGCCAGGGCCTCGACCAGGACGGACCGGGTGACCTGCCGGCGGCTGGCGCCGATCGCCCGCAGCAGCGCGAGTTCCTTGGTGCGCTGGGCGATCAGCATGGTGAAGGTGTTGGCGATGATGAAGATGCCGACGAAGAGCGAGATGCCGGCGAACGCGAGCAGCACCGTGCGCAGGGCGTTGGTGCCCTCGGCGATCATCTTCTGCTCGTCGGCCTTGAGCGTCGTGCCGGTCTCCAGGTCGAACTGCGAGCCGGACGGGACCTTGGGCCGGGCCTGGGCGAGCAGGGCGTCCTCGCTGGTGCCGGGCTTGGCGGTGAGCACGATGCCGCTGTAGCGGCCGGGCTCCAGCAGCAGCTGCTGGGCGGTGGTGCGGTCGAACAGGGTCAGCGTGCCGCCGGAGTTCACCACCGGGTCGTCGGTGGTGAAGATCCCGGTGAGCTTCGCGTCGATCACCGGGCCGTTGGTGGCGACCCGGACGGTGTCGCCGACCTTGTAGCCGGCCTTGTCGGCGGTCTTGCGGTCGAGGGCTATCTCCTTGGCGCCGTTCGGGCCCTGGCCCTCGGCCATCGGGTAGCGGGCGTCCTTGCCGTCCTGGCCCGGGGCGAAGTTGGCGCCCTTGGCGGCCCAGAACTGGCCGATCAGGTTGCCGCTGCGGTCGGCGACGCCGGTGAAGCCGCTGACGATGCCGCGCGCGCCGGCGGTGCCCGGCAGGGCGGCCAGCTGCTGGACGGTGGCGTCGGTGAGCGAGGCGGAGCCGCCCTCGCTCTTCTGCTTGGCGGTGGCCCGGGAGCCGGCCGCGCGGTCCACGACCTGGACCGAGACGTCCGAGTAGCTCTTGGAGTTGCTGTCCCGCATGGCCTTGCCGAAGGTGTCGGAGAAGACCATGGTGCCCGCCACGAAGGCGGTGCCCAGCATGACGGCGAGGGCCGTCATCAGTAGCCGGCCCTTGTGGGCCAGCACGTTGCGCAGTGCGGTGCGGTACATGAGGTGTCCTGAAGTCGCGTAGGGGCGTCGGCGGGTGCCGGTGGGTCAGCTGGTGCGGCCCTTGGCGTCGAAGCGGCGCATGCGGTCCAGGACGGTGTCGGCGGTGGGGCGGTGGAGTTCGTCGACGATGCGGCCGTCGGCGAGGAAGACGACGCGGTCGGCGTAGGCGGCGGCGACGGGGTCGTGGGTGACCATGACGACGGTCTGGCCGAGTTCGCGCACGGAGTTGCGCAGGAAGGA